>NZ_JASCXL010000177.1:0-13412 GCF_030010595.1 Streptomyces sp. CC224B
CCCCGGACGGGCCCGGGCCGCGGCCGCCCGCACCGCGGCCGTCGGCGCCCCGGCCGTCCGGACCATGGCCGTCCGCGTCACGGCCGTCCGTGTCCCGGCTGTCCGCATCCCGACTGTCCGCGCCCCGGCCGTCCGGGCCACGGCTGTCCGGGCCACCGCGGGGATTCGCCGGGCCGGGCACTGCCGGGCCGGGGGCCGCGCGGTCGGCTGGGGTCGGGCCGGGGGCCGTGCCGTCGGGTGGGGTCGCGCCGGGTGCCGCCGTGACGTTTCCGCCGGCCGTCACCTCCGGGTCCCAGCCGCACCGGTCGAGCGCCCGGGCGAGCGCGCCGACCATCGCGGGGTCGAACTGGGTCCCGGCGCACCGCCGCAGTTCGGCGACGGCGGCCGCGACGGGGCGGGCGCGGCGGTAGGAGCGGGTCGACGTCATGGCGTCGAAGGCGTCGGCGACCGCCACCACCCGGGCGCACTGGGGGATCTGGCGCCCCTTCAGCCCGTACGGGTAGCCGCTGCCGTCGATCCGCTCGTGGTGGTGCAGGATCGCCGCCCGGGCCTGACCGAGGAAACCGATGCCCCGCACCATCTCGTGGCCGTACTCGGGGTGCAGCTCCAGCACGCGCCGCTCCTGCGGGGTCAGCGGGCCTTCCTTGCGCAGCAGCCGGGTGGGGACGCCGAGCTTGCCCACGTCGTGCAGGATGCCGGCGAAGCGGAGGAGTTCCACGCGGTCGTCGTCCATGCCGAGCTCGCGGGCGATCATCACGGAGGCGCGGCCGACGCGTTCGCTGTGCCCCCGGGTGTAGCGGTCCTTGATGTCGACGGCCTGCACGAGCGCGCGGATGGTGGCCCGGTGGGCGGCCCGCTCGCGGTGGTACTGGCCGAACACCCAGCAGGAGACGCCCATCGGCAGCAGCACGAGCAGCGCGGCGGGCGGGCCGTACGGGCTGCTCCACAGGACCGCCATCATCAGGCCCGCGAGCCCGTGCACGGCGGCGGGCGCGAGCGTGCCGGGCAGCAGCCCGCGCCAGGCGCGCCGGGGCGGCACCCGCTCGGCCGTGACCAAGATGCCGCCGTCGAGGACTGTGAGCACGGCGGCGAAGCAGAGCACGGCGGCCGCGGCGGGCGCCAGCACGTACGGGAAGCCGGGTGCCGCCGTCGCCGCGGGCCCGCCGAGCGCGGCGTGCGCCTGCCCGGCCGCCCAGGCGGCGAGGGCGAGGTGGGCGGCCCGCCAGGTCCGGCGCAGCCACCGCGGGTGCCGCTCGACGTGGCCGAGCAGCGCGCCGGGCACGGCGACGAGCGCGGCCGCCGCGGGCGGCAGCAGGAACACCCCGGCGAGCAGCACGGGCTGGTAAGCCGGTACGGCCCGGCCGCCACGGCTGACGGCCCGCTCCCCGGCGGCGTACAGGAGGGCGAGTAACGCGACGGCGTTCCATGCCGTGCCGGGGGCGAAGGCGGGCGCCACGCAGACGGCGGCCCCGAGGGCGGCGCACAGGACGTAGCCGCGGGCCCCCGCCGGCACCGAGCGCATATGGCCTCTCCTCCCGGTCCGCCCCGGCCGGGCCCGCTCCGGCCCGGTCCGGCCCTGACACGGCCCTGATTCAGGTCGGGAGACTAGAACGGGCCCGGAGGGCGCCACCGCTCACGGCCGTGAATTCGCACCTTCGAGTGAGAAACCCCGGCGAAAAGGGAGAGAAACGTTCAGCCGACGGCTCGCGCGCGGTCGGCACGCCGCCCCGGAGAAGGGGGCGGCGGGGATGTCCGGAGGGAGGAACGGCGGCCGGGGCGCGGGCCCCGGCCGTGGGTCAGGACCCGGGGGCGAGGTCCACGTCCTGGTCGGGGCCAAGCTGTCCGGAGCGGATCAGCTCGATCCGGCCCATGACCTTGGCCCGCAGGTCGGCGGGCACGTCGTCCTGGCCGCAGCAGCGCTTGACCAGCTTCTTCACCGCTTGTTCGAGGCCGTACTTCTCCAGGCACGGAGAGCACTCCTCGAAGTGCGTCTCGAACTTGGTGCAGTCGCTGTCCGGCATCTCGTGGTCGAGGAACTCGTAGAGATGGTCCAGGACTTCACTGCAGTCAGTCTCGTGCGGCTCTCCGCAGCTCATGAGCCCGAGCCTTTCGCTTCGTTCGAGTCTCCGGCACCGGCCGGGACCAGGCCGCGGTCACGCGCGTAGTCCTCCAGCATGCCGCGGAGCTGGCGGCGGCCGCGGTGAAGGCGGGACATCACCGTACCGATGGGTGTACCCATGATGTCGGCGATCTCCTTGTACGCAAAGCCCTCGACATCCGCGAGATAGACGGCGATGCGGAATTCCTCCGGGATCGCCTGCAGCGCGTTCTTCACGTCGGAGTCCGGCAGGTGGTCGAGCGCCTGGGACTCGGCCGAGCGCAGACCGGTCGACATGTGCGACTCGGCACGCGCGAGCTGCCAGTCCTCGATCTCCTCGGCGGCGCTGCGCTGGGGCTCGCGCTGCTTCTTGCGGTACGAGTTGATGAACGTGTTGGTGAGGATGCGGTACAGCCACGCCTTGAGGTTGGTGCCCTCGCGGAACTGGTGGAACGACGCGTACGCCTTCGCGTAGGTCTCCTGGACCAGGTCCTCCGCGTCCGCGGGATTGCGCGTCATGCGGAGCGCCGCGGAGTACATCTGGTCGAGGAACATCAGCGCGTCCCGCTCGAAGCGGGCCGTGCGCTCCGCGGCCGTCTCCTCCGGCTGCTCCGGCTCCTCGGAGTGACCGTGCTCAGTGCCTGCGTCGGTCCCAGTGACCGGACCCACCTCCTCCAACGACGTGGTGGGGCCGAGAGCGGTCCCACTGGTTTCGGAGGATAGACGACGACCCGCTTTGCGCGCCGCTCGAATCGGGGCCCCCTTGGGCGCGCTCAGCACGCTCCACTCCAGGTCAGCAGCGCCGGAACCGGAACCGGAAGCCTCCGGGAGCAGCCCGTCCTTGGAAGGGTGGTGGGAGACGGGATCGGAAGCCGCCGGGCGCAGCCCGTCCTTGGAAGGGCGGTGGTGGGAGACGGGCGGGCAGATGGTCGATCCCATGCGGCGGGCTCCCTCGGCTACGAACGCGGTGTGCTGTATGTGCACGACAACAGCCGTCACGCGGCCCCCATTCCCACCCGGTCCGTCCAGGCGGCGACGGCGTCCGTGATCCGCCTCACTGCGTCCTCCTGGCCGATGTCCGCGCGCTTGGGCACGGCGAAGGAGTGGTCGCCGAAGGGGATCTCGACGAGTTCGTACGCGTCGCTCTCCGGGAACTCGGCCGGCTTGCCGAAGGGGTCGTTGCCGCCCTGGACGACGAGGGTGGGCACCCCGGCCCCGAGCAGTTCGTGCGCGCGGGACTTCTCGGGCTTGCCCGGCGGGTGCAGCGGGAAGCTGAGCGCCAGCACGGCCGCGGCGCCGAGTCCGGCGGCGGTGCGGCAGGCGACGCGGGCCCCGGCGCTGCGGCCGCCCGCGATCACGGGCAGGCCGGGCTCCACGAGGGCGGGCCAGAGGCCGCGCCAGCCGGTGTCGAGGGTCTTGGGCGCGGGCGCCACCTTCTTCCCGGCGACGCGCCAGGGCTGCTCGACCAGCGCCACGGTCACGCCGTGCGCGGGCAGCCCGGCGGCGATCGCCCGGAGGTCCCGGGCTTCGATGCCGCCGCCGGCGCCGTGGCCGAGGGCGAGCACGAGGCGCGCCTCGGGCGCCGGGTGCCAGGTGATCCGGGCCACGCCGGCGTCGGTGTCGACCGTCACGGCGGTCTCGCTGTGCGTCTCACTGTGCGTCACGCCAGAGAGTGTGCCCTAGAAGGGAGCGCCCGGTTCCGGTCAGCGGGTGTCGCGGAGGGAGCGCGGGGCGCCCGCCCCCCGTCAGAACAGCGTGCCCTCCTCCGGCCCGTCCAGTTCCTTCAGGAGTTCCGGCCCGTTGTTGCGGACGTTGCTGACGGCCGTCGAGACGGGGTAGGCCCGCAGCAGCCCGGCGGGCGGCGGCTCCAGCAGGGGCCGCAGCTCCTCCACCTCGGTCCGGGCCGGGTCCAGCCAGGCGTCCCAGCGGTCGGGCGTGAGCATCAGCGGCATCCGCGGATGGATGTCCGCGAGGGACCGCGGGCCGCTCTCGGGAGCGTCGGCGAGCGGCGTGGTCTCGGCCTCCGTGGTGATCACCGAGCAGGTCACCCACCAGGCCAGCGGGTGCTCGTCGGGCAGCGTGCGGTCGCGCCAGAACTCGTACAGACCGGCCATGGCGAACACCGACCCGTCGGCGGGCAGCACGAAGTACGGCTGCTTGCGGGGCCGCTTCTTCTTCCCCTCGACCTCCAGCTGCCGCTCGGCGCTGCCGGTCACCCACTCGTAATAGCCGTCGGCGGGCACGATGCAGCGCCGCGCGGCGAAGGCCCGCCGGTAGGACGGCTTCTCGTGCACGGTCTCGGCACGCGCGTTGATCATCCGCGCGCCGCCGTCCGGCGTCTTCGCCCAGGACGGCACGAGCCCCCACTTCAGCCTGCGGAGCTGGCGAACCGGACGCGGGTCATCGGCGTCTTTCAGGGGACGGTCGAGGACGGCGTAGACCTCTTTGGTGGGAGCCACGTTGTAGTCGGGCTCCAGCGACTCCTCCGGCTCCCACTTCTCCACTTCGAAGATCCCCGCGAGGTCCTCGGGCCCACGACTCGATGCATACCGTCCGCACATACGTGCCACACTGCCACGCCGAGGCCGACGACAGGGAGCCAATCCAGCAATGCACACCTCCGCTTCCGCCAGCCTGAGCGACCTGTGGGACCGCGTCGTCGGCACCCAGGCGGCGCCCGACCGCTGGCTGGTGATCGCCACGGCCGTCGCCGCGCTCGCCGCCGTCCTGCCGCACCGCGTGTGGCGCGTGGCCCGCAACGCCGTCACGATCGCCCACGAGGGCGGCCACGGCCTGGTCGCGCTGGTCACCGGCCGCCGCCTGGACGGCATCCGGCTGCACTCCGACACCAGCGGCCTGACCGTCAGCCGCGGCAAGCCCACCGGCCTCGGCATGATCCTCACCGCCGCCGCGGGCTACACCGCTCCCCCGCTGCTCGGCCTCGGCGGCGCGGCGCTGCTCTCCGCGGGGCACATCACGGCGTTCCTGTGGCTGGCCACGGCCCTGCTCGCCGCGATGCTGGTGATGACCCGCAACGCGTACGGGGCGCTCACCATGGTCCTGGCGGGCGGTGCCTTCCTGGTGGTCTCGTGGCTGGCGAGCACCGACGTGCAGGCCGCCTTCGCCTACACAGTGGTGTGGTTCCTGCTCCTGGGAGGCGTACGGCCGGCCTTCGAGCTCCAGACGAAGCGGCGGCACGGCGGCGCCGGGGACTCCGACGCGGACCAGTTGTCCCGGCTGACGCACGTCCCGGCCGGGATGTGGCTGTTCCTCTTCCACGTCGTGTCGCTGTGCTCACTGATAGGCGGCGGCCGCTGGCTGCTCACGGTCTGACCCGGCACCCCCGGGACCCCCGTCACCCGGGCTCGCCTCTCCCTATCACTTCTCTGTTTCGCCTGGATTTCACCACTTTTGATCAAGTTCTGCGGTCGTCGTCAGCCACTAAAGTGAGGGGCATGACCGTGAACCCGACGCACACCGCCCTCTGGCCAGCCCCGCACGCGAGCGGAGCCGTCGCCGCGACGGTCCACGTGCCGGGCTCGAAGTCGGTCACCAACCGTGGCCTCGTCCTCGCCGCGCTCGCCGCCGAGCCCGGCTGGCTGCGCCGCCCGCTGCGGTCCCGCGACACGCTGCTGATGGCGGCCGCGCTGCGCGCCATGGGCGTCGGCATCGAGGAGGGCGTGGGCCCGGACGGCACCGGCGAGTTCTGGCGCGTCATCCCGTCGGGCCTGCACGGCCCGGCCACGGTCGACGTGGGCAACGCGGGCACGGTGATGCGCTTCCTGCCGCCGGTCGCCGCGCTCGCCGACGGCCCCATCCGCTTCGACGGCGACCCCCGCGCGTACGAGCGCCCGCTGCACGGCGTGATCGACGCGCTGCGCGCCCTCGGCGCCCGCGTGGACGACGACAGCCGCGGCGCGCTGCCGCTGACCGTGCACGGCGGCGGTGCCCTGGACGGCGGCCAGGTCGAGATCGACGCCTCGTCCTCGTCCCAGTTCGTGAGCGCCCTGCTGCTCTCCGGCCCGCGCTTCAACCAGGGCGTCGAGGTGCGGCACGTGGGCAGCGCCCTGCCGTCCATGCCGCACATCCGCATGACCGTCGACATGCTGCGCTCCGCCGGCGCCCAGGTCGACACCCCCGAGTCGGGCGGCGAGCCGAACGTCTGGCGGGTCACCCCGGGCGCCCTGCTCGGCCGGGACCTGACGGTCGAGCCGGACCTGTCGAACGCCCAGCCGTTCCTGGCCGCGGCCCTGGTCACCGGCGGCCGCGTGACCATCCCCGACTGGCCCACGCGCACCACCCAGCCCGGCGACGCGCTGCGGCAGCTCTTCACCGAGATGGGCGGCTCCTGCGAACTGACCGAGCACGGCCTGACGTTCACCGGCTCGGGCGCGGTGCACGGCATCGACGCCGACCTCGGCGAGGTCGGCGAGCTGACCCCGGGCATCGCGGCGGTCGCGGCCCTCGCCGACTCGCCGTCCACCCTGCGCGGCGTCGCCCACCTGCGCCTGCACGAGACGGACCGGCTCGCCGCGCTCACCAAGGAGATCAACGAGCTGGGCGGTGACGTCACGGAGACCGCCGACGGCCTGCACATCCGCCCGCGCCCGCTGCACGGCGGCGTCTTCCACACCTACGACGACCACCGCATGGCCACGGCGGGCGCGATCATCGGCCTCGCCGTGCCGGGCGTACAGATCGAGAACGTCGCGACGACGGCGAAGACACTGCCCGACTTCCCCGACCTGTGGACCGGGATGCTCGGGAACTGACGGGCGGACTGGAACCATGCGCCGCTACGGCAAGCACACCGACGAGGACGACGTCCGGGTCCGCCCCAACCGCAAGGGCAACCGTCCCCGTACGAACATCCGCCCCAAGCACGAGGACGCCGCCGACGGCATGGTCCTCACCGTCGACCGGGGCCGTCTGACCTGCCTGGTCGAGGACCGCATCGTGATGGCGATGAAGGCCCGCGAGCTGGGCCGCAAGGCCGCGGTGGTCGGCGACCGCGTCGCCCTGGTGGGCGACCTGTCCGGGCAGAAGGACACCCTCGCCCGCATCGTCCGCATCGCCGGGCGCACGTCGGTGCTGCGCCGCACCGCCGACGACGACGACCCGTACGAGCGCGTGGTCGTCGCCAACGCCGACCAGCTCGCCATCGTCACCGCCCTCGCCGACCCCGAGCCGCGCCCCCGCCTGATCGACCGCTGCCTGGTCGCGGCGTACGACGGCGGCCTCACGCCGCTGCTCGTGCTCACCAAGTCCGACCTGGCCCCGCCGGACAAGCTCCTGGAGCTGTACGGCGACCTCGACATCCCCTACGTGGTCACCAGCCGCGCGGAGCTGGAGAGCGGCGAGGCCGTGGCGCGCGTGCGCGCCGAACTGGACGGCAAGGTCACGGCGTTCGTCGGGCACTCCGGCGTCGGCAAGACGACACTGGTGAACGCGCTGGTGCCCGAGGACCGGCGACGCACCACGGGCCATGTCAACGCGGTCACGGGACGCGGCCGCCACACCACCACCTCCGCGCTCGCGCTGCCCCTGTCCGGCGACGAGGGCTGGGTCATCGACACCCCGGGCCTGCGCTCCTTCGGCCTGCACCACGTCAATCCCTCACGGGTCATCCACGCCTTCCCCGACCTGGAGCCCGGCACGGTCAACTGCCCGCGCGCGTGCAGCCACGACGAGCCGGACTGCGCGCTGGACGCGTGGGTCGCCGAGGGGCACGCGGACCCGGCCCGGCTCTACTCGCTGCGCCGGCTGCTCGCGACACGGGAGCGCCACGAGGGTGACTGACCCCCCTCGGCGCAAGGCTGTTCGCGGCCGGCCCCCCCAGGGGTGACCCGATCTTCGCGTTGTTTACACCCAGGGCGCCGAGGTAAGGGCATAATCACACCAAGATTCTGCCAAGCTCTGGCGAAGCGGTCACGGATCGTAAGCATGCGGGAGGCGCAACCATGGCGTGGCTGCTGGTCATCGTCGCCGGGATCCTCGAGACGGGCTTCGCGGTCTGCCTGAAGTTGTCGCACGGCTTCACCCGGATCTGGCCCACCATCGCCTTCGCCTGCTTCGCGCTCGGCAGCTTCGGCCTGCTCACGCTGGCCCTCAAGAAGCTGGACGTGGGCCCGGCGTACGCGGTGTGGACGGGCATCGGCGCCGCGGGCACCGCCATCTACGGCATGATCTTCCTCGGCGACCTGGTCTCCACCCTCAAGATCGTCTCGATCTCGCTGGTGATCGTCGGCGTCATCGGCCTCCAGCTCTCGGGCTCGGCCCACTGAGGCGGTCGGCCGCCGAGCCGGTGCGCCGCGCCTCCCCGCCGGGGCTGCCAGGGCCGGCGGCCTTCCGCCGGTGCCCGGGCGGCCGCGGCTAACGGCCTCCCGCTGCGGCCGGCCCGCCGAGGCTGCGGACGACGACACGCCGGACGAGCTGCGCCGACTCCTCCTCCCGCGCCGCGGGCGCCACGACGTACGACAGCGCCATGCGCACCGCGCTCTCGCAGGCCCGGGCCAGCTCCTCCGTCTCCGAGGGGCGGCCCCGCTCGGTCAGCGCGGCCATCGCCCGGTCGCGCACCTGGGTGAGCAGTTCGCCGGGGCTCGGCACGCCCGCGTCCGCGCGCCGCTGCGCGGGCACCGGGGAGCTGGACACCGCGGCCTTGCTCGGCGCGGGCAGCCGCTCGCTCCAGAAGCCGGTGAGCACCGCCCGCACCAGGACGTTGTCCCGCGCCGCGCCGATGGTCCACGCGCTCACCGCGGCGAGCCGGTCCACCGGGTCCCGGGCCTGCGCCAGGGCCCGCTCCACGCCCCGGAGATAGGTGTCCGTCTCGCGCCGCAGCAGGGCCCGGGCGAGGCCGTCCTTGCTGCCGAACTCGTTGTAGAGCGTCTGCCGGGACACCCCGGCCACCGCCGCCACGTCGACCATCCGCACACCGGTCCACGGCCTGCGGGCCAGAGCGGTGTACGCCGCGTCGAGCAGAGATTCCCGCGCTGCAGGCATCGTCGCCTCCGGCTGCCCAGGGCCGCTGCGGCCCATGCGGTTCTGCTCGTCAGAGTTGACGCGCCACGGAGCACTGTCAAGGGGTTCGGCGCGCGGCGCCAGATACGCGTTGTGGCTCGCGCGAAACGGGATCGATACTGTTCATCCATGCCCGACTACCACGATGACCTGCGTCTCGCCCACGTCCTCGCGGACGCCGCCGACGCCGCGACCATGGGCCGGTTCAAGGCGCTCGATCTCCAGGTGGAGACCAAGCCGGACATGACGCCGGTGAGCGAGGCCGACAAGGCCGCCGAGGAGCTGATCCGCGGCCAGCTCCAGCGCGCCCGGCCGCGTGACGCGATCCTCGGGGAGGAGTACGGCATCGAGGGCACGGGCCCGCGCCGCTGGGTGATCGACCCGATCGACGGCACGAAGAACTACGTCCGCGGCGTCCCGGTCTGGGCCACGCTCATCTCCCTGATGGAGGCGGGCGAGGGCGGTTACCAGCCGGTGGTCGGCGTCGTCTCCGCGCCCGCGCTCGGCCGCCGCTGGTGGGCGGCGAAGGGCGCCGGCGCGTTCACCGGCCGCAGCCTGACCTCCGCCACCCGGCTCCAGGTGTCCAAGGTGGCCCGGCTCCAGGACGCGTCGTTCGCCTACTCCTCGCTCAGCGGCTGGGAGGAGCAGGGCCGCCTCGACGGCTTCCTCGACCTCACGCGCGCCTGCTGGCGCACCCGCGGCTACGGCGATTTCTGGCCGTACATGATGGTCGCCGAGGGCTCGGTGGACCTGTGCGCGGAGCCGGAGCTGTCCCTGTGGGACATGGCGGCGAACGCGATCGTGGTGACGGAGGCGGGCGGCCGCTTCACCGGCCTCGACGGCACGCCCGGCCCCCACAGCGGCAACGCGGCGGCGTCGAACGGCCTGCTCCACGACGAGATGCTCGCGTACCTGACGGGCCACTGACCGCGGGGCGCACGCCTGCGGCGCGCGGTGCACGGCGTGCGTGCTGTGCGGGGTGCGCTAGGCGCGGTGCACGGCGTGCATGCCGTGAGGCGTGCGCGAGACGCGGTCCGCGGGGCGCGTTGCGTGCCGCGTATCCCCGCCGTGCGCCCTACGTACCGCATGCCGTACGCCGTGCGTGCCGTGAGGGGCGCGCGAGGCCCGGTCCGCGTGCGGTCCACCGGGGGGGGCGTTTCATGCCGCGTACCGCCCGCCGTGCGCACGACGTGCCACATGCCGTACGCCGTGCGCGCCGGGTGGAGTGCGCCGCGTGCGCCTGCACCACGCGCCGTGGGGCGCAGGCCCGGCCCCTCACATGTCCTACGCGCCACGTACCGCCCACCCATGCGCGCTACGTGCCGCGCACCGTACGCCTGGCGTGCCGTGCGCCGACCACGGTGCGCACCGGCCACACGCACCGTGTCCGCCGCACGCGCCGACGCCGTCGCGCCAACGCTCCCGCACCGACCGCCGCACGCACCGCCCGCTGTCCGCGGCGACTGCCCCACGCACCGGGAGGCGTCCCCGCCGCGCGCCCCCGCCGCCCGGAGGGCCGCCGAACTGCGCGCCTCCGCCCCCTTGTTGGCGCCCCGCTTCGCTGCGACTCTGAGAGTCCCCCCACTTGTGAACTTGTGAATCCTTTCTCTTGGCAATGCCGTTCCCCGCTCCCGGCATGCCCGAGGCAAAGGAGACACCAAGGAGGTGGCTCACGCCCATGCTCGTCCGTGACGCAATGAGCACGCTCGTCCTCACCATCGGCCCCACGCACACCCTCCGTCAGGCCGCCCGGCTGATGGCGGCGCGCCGCGTCGGCGCCGCGGTCGTCTTCGACCCCGACGACACCGGCATCGGCATCCTGACCGAGCGCGACATCCTGACCTCCCTGGGACGCGGCCAGGACCCGGACCGGGAGACCGCGGGCGCGCACACGACGACCGACGTCGTCTTCGCCGGGCCGCTCTGGACCCTGGAGGACGCGGCCGAGGCCATGACGCACGGCGGCTTCCGGCACCTCATCGTGCTCGACGGCGGCGAGCCCGTGGGCATCGTGTCGGTGCGGGACATCATCCGCTGCTGGGCGCCGAACCGACGCCCCGCCCCGGTGGCCTGAGCACGGCGAACGGGCCGGGCCCCCGAGGGGGTCCGGCCCGTCGTCGTTCGGCGAGGGCCTGGGTGTCAGCCGCGCAGGGCCTGGACAGCGGCCTCCAGGCGCTTGCCGAAGTCTCCGTCCGCCTGACGGAAGTTGTTGATCGCGCGCTCGGCGATGTCGTCGCGGGAGACGCCCGCGATGCTGCCCGCGAGGTTCTCGATCAGACGGGTCTTCTCGTCGTCCGTCATCAGCCGGTAGAGGTTGCCCGCCTGGACGAAGTCGTTGTCCTCGGCGTGCGTGGGCGCCTCGAAGTTCCCGGTGACGCCGGTGACCGGGGTCGGCGCCCACAGCGGCCGGTCCGTCTGGAAGGGGCCGCCGAAGGAGTTGGGCTCGTAGTTCTTCGCGCCCTTGTGGCGGCCGTCGTACATGGCGCCGTCACGGCCGTGCGTACGGGCCTCGGTGGCGTGCGGGCGGTTCACCGGGAGGTGGTCGGCGTTGATGCCGACGCGGTACCGGTGGGCGTCGCTGTACGCGAAGAGGCGGCCCTGGAGCATCTTGTCGGGCGACGGGCCGATCCCGGGCACGAAGTGCGCGGGCGAGAAGATGGCCTGCTCGACCTCGGCGAAGACGTTCTCCGGGTTGCGGTTGAGCTCCAGCTTGCCGATCGTGATCGGCGGGTAGTCCGCGTGCGGCCACACCTTGGTGAGGTCGAACGGGTTGAAGCGGTAGTTCGCCGCCTCGGCCGCCGGCATGATCTGCACCTGCACGGTCCAGGACGGGAACTCCCCGCGCTCGATCGCCTGGCGCAGGTCGCGCTGGTGCGAGTCGGGGTCCTTGCCGGCGAGGATCTCCGCCTCCTGGGCGGTCAGGTTCTTGATGCCCTGGTCGGTCTTGAAGTGGTACTTGACCCAGAAGGCCTCGCCCGCCTCGTTCGTCCACTGGAAGGTGTGCGAGCCGAAGCCGTCCATGTGGCGGTACGACGCCGGGATGCCGCGGTCACCGAAGAGCCAGGTCACCTGGTGCGTGGACTCCGGGCTCAGGCCCCAGAAGTCCCAGACGTTGTCGGCCTCCTGGGAGCCCGTGTACGGGTCGCGCTTCTGGGTGTGGATGAAGTCCGGGAACTTGATGGCGTCCTTGATGAAGAAGACCGGGGTGTTGTTCCCGACGAGGTCGTAGTTGCCTTCCTCGGTGTAGAACTTCAGCGCGAAGCCGCGCGGGTCGCGCACCGCGTCGGCCGCGCCCAGGTTCCCCGCGACCGTGGAGAAGCGCAGGAAGACCTCGGTCTCCTTGCCGATCTCGGAGAGGAACTTCGCCCGCGTGTACGGGGTGACGTCGGCCGTCACCGTGAACGTGCCGTACGCGCCCGCGCCCCGGGCGTGCACGACGCGCTCCGGGATGCGCTCGCGGTTGAAGTGCGCCAGCTTCTCCAGGAGGTGCTGGTCCTGGACCAGCACGGGACCACCGGCGCCCGCGGTCTCGCTGTTCTGGTTGTCGGCGACCGGCGCTCCGGCCTCGGTGGTGAGGGGTCCCTGCGTCACGTGCGCCTCCTGCGTCTTTTCCTGCAAGTCCTGTCCCGCGGCGTTTGCCGAACTCGATCCTACGCTAGACACTGTCTAAGTCAAGCAAGCATCCAAAGTCACACTCGTTCGGGACCTGGTCCCCTGGCTGTTAGGCTGGATTCATGAGCGACCTGTTGGAACGACTGCGCGGACGCGGCTGGCGGATGACCGCCCAGCGGCGCGTCGTGGCCGAGGTTCTCGATGGGGATCACACGCACCTGACGGCGGACGAGGTGCACGCGCGCGCCGTCGTGAAGCTGCCGGAGATCTCCCGGGCGACCGTCTACAACACCCTGGGCGAGCTGGTGTCGCTGGGCGAGATCATCGAGGTCTCCACGGACCGCAGAGCCAAGCGGTACGACCCGAACGCCCACCGGCCGCACCAGCACCTGGTCTGCTCCCGGTGCGGCGCGATCCGCGACGTCCACCCGACGGGCAACCCGCTGGCGACGCTGCCCGACTCGGAGCGCTTCGGCTTCACGATCTCGGACGTGGAGGTCACGTACCGGGGCGTGTGCCCGTCGTGCGCTTAGGCGATGCTCTGCGCTGAGCCGGGATGGCCCTGCGCCGATGCGACGTGAGGAGGGGGGGGGGGGGCGGGCGCCGGGGGGGGGGGCCGGCGGCGGGCCCCCCGCGGGGGGGGGGGGGGCGGGGGGCGACCCGCCCCCCCCCCGCGGGGGCCGCC
>NZ_JASCXL010000178.1:0-13037 GCF_030010595.1 Streptomyces sp. CC224B
AGGCCGGCGTCCACCTCGCCTCACTCATCCTCTGGCTCAGAGAACCCACCCAAGATCCTTTGCCAGACAGGCCCTAGCGGTGCCCCCGCGCCGCGCCGGCCGTCCGGCACCGGGAGGTACGTCATGACCACCGCCGGAGACATCATGCACAGCGGGGCCCATTGGATCCCCGCCCACGAGACCCTGGACCGCGCGGCGCAACTGATGCGCCAGCTCGACGTGGGCGCCCTGCCCATCAGCGACGAGAACGAGCGCCTGTGCGGCATCCTCACCGACCGCGACATCGTCGTCCGCTGCGTGGCGATGGGGCACGACCCGTCGCAGGTCACCGCGGGCGAGCTCGCCCAGGGCACACCCCGCTGGATCGCCGCGGACGCCGACGTCGACACCGTCCTGGAAGAGATGCGCGGCCACCAGATCCGCAGGCTGCCCGTGATCGAGAACAAGCGCCTCGTCGGGATGATCAGCGAGGCCGACCTCGCCCAGCACCTGTCGGAGGAGCAGCTCGCGTCCTGGTGCGAGAGCGTCTACGCCAAGAACTGAGACCCCGCCGCGCCGAGGGCTGACACCTCGCTGCGCCGGAGGCCGGTGCCCTGCCCGGAACAGGAGCCCGCCGCCGGCGCGGCGTCCCTCACAGCCAGCCGTTGCGCCGGAAACCCCGGTACAGCGAGCAGCACACCGTGGCGATCACCCCCATGACCAGTGCGTAGCCGTACTGCCAGCGCAGCTCGGGCATGTGGTCGAAGTTCATGCCGTAGACCCCGCACACCATCGTCGGCACGGCCACGATGGCGGCCCAGGCGGTGATCTTCCGCATGTCCTCGTTCTGCGCGACCGTCACCTGGGCCAGGTGGGCCTGCAGGATGGAGTTCAGCAGTTCGTCGAAGGCGGCTATCTGGTCGGCCACGCGCTTGAGGTGGTCGTCCACGTCGCGGAAGTACGCCTGTATCTCGGGGGCGATGACGCGCATGGGCTGTGTCGCGAGCACCTGGAGCGGGCGGCCGAGCGGCACCGCCGCCCGCTTCAGCTCCAGCAGTTCACGCTTGAGCTGGTAGATACGGCCGGGGTCGGCCGTGCGCCCCCCGGTGGGGGAGAACACCTCCGACTCGACCTCGTCGATGTCGTTCTGCACCGCCTCCGTCACCGCGAGGTAGTCGTCCACGACCTGGTCCGCGATCGCGTGCAGCACCGCCGCGGGGCCCTGCGCGAGCTGCTCGGGCGTCGACTCGAGCTGCTCGCGGAGCGGGCCGAGGGAACCGTGCCTGCCGTGCCGCACGGTGATGACGAAGTCACGGCCGACGAAGGCCATGATCTCGCCGGTGTCCACCACCTCGCTGGTCGCCGTCAGCTCGGCGTGCTCCACGTAGCAGACCGTCTTGAACACGGCGAACAGCGTCTCTCCGTACCGCTCCACCTTCGGGCGCTGGTGGGCGTGCACCGCGTCCTCGACCGCCAGCGGATGCAGGTCGAACAACTCGGCGACGTCCCCGAACTCCGCCTCCGTCGGCTCGTGCAGACCCAGCCAGACGAAGCCGTCGTCGTCCTTGCGGATCTGCGTCACGGCCTCGACGAGATCGTCGTCGCGCGCCGTGCTCTGCCGCACCCCCTTGCGGTACGTCACGCACTTCACCACGGAGGAGCCCAGAGGGGACCGGGCCGGGTGACTCAGGTCGACACGCGGGCTGCGCCGGGTCAGGCGCGCCACCTTCCGCAGACCGCGGACGGTGCGCAGGTTCCCGACCTTGCGGAACCGGCCCACCTTCCGCAGGTTGACCCCCATCGACATGAGCGACTCCTTGCATCTGGACTCGATGAACAAGTCTGCCAGCCGACCCCGACATCGCGTGGAGGCCTGTGGGAACGGAAGATTCCGGTCCATATCCCCCGGCCCTGCGCTCCCTTCCTCTCCCCACGATCTTCCGCTCGCCGTTCGCCGTTCGCCGTTCGCCGTTCGCCGCTCCTCCACCGCTTCTTCGCGCTCCCGCGATGTCATCCGCCTCGCGGCCGTGGCAAGGGCACCGGCGGGGAGGCCGTCCGTGGTGGCGGCGGCTCGGGCCGTGCCCCCACCCGCGACACCGCACGCGCCCCGGCCCGGCAGCCCTCGGCCACCGCGTCCCGCAGGCCCGCCCCGGCGAGCCGCGACGCGATGAACGCGCCGGTGAAGGCGTCGCCCGCGCCCGTGGAGTCCCGTGCCTCCGCCCGCACCGCGGGTGCGCGGACCCGCACCTCGCCGCCCCGGGCGGCCAGCGCGCCCTCGGCGCCCAGCTTCACGACCACCTCCGCGAAGCGGCGGTTCAGCTCCACCGCCGCGGCCGCCGGGTCCCGGAGGCCGGTGAGCAGTTCCGCCTCGTCCCGGCTCGGCAGCAGGACGTCGACGCCGCCCGTCCACGTCAGGAACCGGTCCGGTCCGTGCCGGGCCAGGAAGCCCGCCGACGCCGGGTCCACGCTCACCGTCACACCGCGCGCCCGGGCCGTGTCGAGGGCCGCCCGAGCCGCCGCCCGGCTCGACTCGGCGAAGAACAGATAGCCGGACAGGTGCAGCCAGCCGACCTCGTCGAGCAGTTCGGGCGCCCAGTCGGGGGGCGCGAGGCGCAGGGACGCGCCGCTGTCGGTGAGGAACGTGCGCTCCGCCGCCGCGTCGCCCGTGTCGACCAGGCTGATGACCGTGCCGGTCGGCGCCTCGGGGTCGACGGCGAGACGAGCCCGTACGGCTGCCCGGGCCAGATGCTCCTCGTGCCACGACACCGCGTCGGCTCCCACCCGGCCCAAGAAGC
The DNA here is from genome assembly GCF_030010595.1 of Streptomyces sp. CC224B. Classification (NCBI taxonomy): domain Bacteria; kingdom Bacillati; phylum Actinomycetota; class Actinomycetes; order Kitasatosporales; family Streptomycetaceae; genus Streptomyces; species Streptomyces sp. CC224B. The sequence goes on from NZ_JASCXL010000178.1 coordinate 2,775, forward strand.
GGACATCCGGGTGACCCCAATGGGCCGCCCAGCACGCGACGTTGGCACCCGCGCCGCCCGGCACCACGCGGACGGCGGCGGCCGTGTCGGTGCCGGGGGAGAGCGGCGCGCGGTGCCGGGCGACGATGTCGGTGACGACGTCACCGACGACCAACAGGCCTGGGGAGCGGTACGGCCCGTGGGTGCTGTCCGGCGCGTTGCTCGGCGTTGACGCGCCGTCCGGCCGGGAGGGGCCGTCTGAGGGGGAAGTGTCCTCCAGGTTCGAGATTTCTCTGGGGCCGTTGTGGCTGCCTGGGCCGGAAGCGCTGCCCACCTTGGAAGTGCCGGCGCCGCGCAGGTTGCCCGGGGCCGAGGTGCCACCGACGCCTCTCGGGTCGGAGGGGACGCTCGGCTCGCTAGCGGCACCCGGGTCGGAAGGGACACTCGGGTCGCAAGCGACACCCAGGGCGGAAGCAACGTCCGGGTCGGATGTGACACCCGGAGCGGAAGCAACGTCCGGGTCGGAGGCGACGCCCGGTTCGGAGGCGACGCCCGGGGTGGAAGCAACGTCCAGGCCGGAAGCCACGCCCAGGCTCCCGCGTCCGGCCGGGCCAAGGGCGCCTGCCACGCCCCCGCGCCCGTCCGGAGGCCCGGCGGCACGCCCGCCCGGCCCGCTCCCGCCGCCCTCCTCCCTCACACCCGCGCCCACGCCGTGGCGATCCGCGCCGCGAGGCGTACGTTGCCCCGTACCGCCGCGAGGTTCGCTTCCAGCGATGCCCCCTCGGTGTGCCGTACGAGGAAGTCCAGGAGGAACGGGGTCACCGCCTGCCCCGTCACGCCCCGCGCGTCGCACTCCCGTAGGGCCCGGTCGAGTACGCGCGCGTGCAGCGCGGGATCGAGCTGCTGCTCCTCAGGCACGGGGTTGGCCACGACGAGCGCCGACTCCGGTCCGCCGAGCGCGTCCTGGGCCCGCATCACCTCCGCCACGTCGTCCGGCGTCCGCAGCGTCCAGTCCACCGGGTGGCCGGAGTCGGCGAGGTAGAAGCCGGGGAACCGCTCCGTCCGGTACCCGGCGACCGCGACGCCAAGGGTCTCCAGGCGCTGGAGGGTCGCCGCCACGTCCAGGATCGACTTCACGCCCGCGCACACGACCGTGACGCGCGTCCGCGCCAGCAGCCCCAGGTCCGCCGACTCGTCCTGGGTCGCCGTCCACTCGCGGTGCACGCCGCCGAGCCCGCCCGTGGCGAACACCCGCAGTCCCGCGCGCGCGGCCAGCAGCGCGGTCGCCGACACCGTCGTCGCCCCGCTCGCGCCCGTGGCGAGGGCCAGGGGCAGGTCGCGGTGGCCGAGCTTGCGGATGCCGTCCTCCCCGGCGATCCGCTCCACCTGCTTGTCATCCAGGCCGACGTGGGGGCGCCCGTCCAGGACGGCGATCGTCGCCGGGACCGCGCCCTCCCGGCGTACGGCCGCCTCCAGTTCGCGCGCCACTCGCAGGTTGCGCGGGCGCGGCAGCCCGTGCGCGATGATCGTGGACTCCAGGGCCACGACCGGCCGCTGTCGTGCGAGCGCCGTCTGTACCTCGTCGGACACCACCAACACAGGTCTGCCTCCTGCCGGTCGGGTCGCTTCGCTCCTGGCTTCATCCCTGGCGGCTGGTGCGGCACGGCAAACCCATTAGGGTGACCGGCCATGACCACGAATGATCAGAGCCTCGCGTCTTTTGTCGTCCACATTCCGGATGCCGAGCTGGAGGAGGAGCCGCTCGACCCCGAGCAAATCGTGTCCGGTGACCCCGTGGTCACCGGCAAGGTGCTGTGGGAGTCCGCCGACGGCAAGCAGGTGCGCGGCCTCTGGCAGATCACCCCCGGTGTGGTGACCGACACCGAGGCCGACGAACTGTTCGTGGTCGTCAGCGGGCGGGCCACCATCGAGGTGGAGGGCGGCGGCGTCCTGGAGGTCGGCCCCGGCGACGCGGCCGTCCTGCGCGAGGGCGACCGTACGACGTGGACCGTCCACGAGACGCTGCGCAAGGCCTACCACATCACGCAGAGCGCCTAGCCGGCCTTCGCGGCGTCCGTGCCCCGCCCGTGGCCCGGCCGTCCCCGGGCGCACAGGGCCAGGGCGGACAGCGGCAGGAGCAGCAGCGCCGCGCCGAGCGTGAGCCAGCCGTAGCTCGCCCGCGCGACCACAAGGCCCGCGACGGCGCCGCCGACGCCCGCCGCCGTGTTCATCGTCAGGTCCGACAGCCCCTGCGCGGCGGCCCGCGCGGCCCCCGGCACGGAGTCGGTGAGCAGCGCGGAACCGGACACCAGCCCCGCCGACCAGCCCAGCCCGAGGAGGAACAGGCCCGCGGCCGTCTGCGCGTGGCGGCCGCCCGCCGTGCCCGCCAGCAGGGCCGAGACGGCGAGCAGGCCCACGCTGAGGCCGATGACGCCGAGCCGCCCGAGCCGGTCCGCGAGCCGCCCCATCACGGGGGAGAAGGCGTACATGCCCGCGATGTGCCCGCTGATGACCAGGCCGATCAGGTCGATGCTCGCCCCGTGGTGGCCGAGGTCGACCGGTGTCATCGACATGACGGACACCATGGCGGTGTGCGCGACCGCGACCGTCACCAGGGCCAGCCGGGCCCGGCCCGACGCGGCGACGGCGGCGACCCCGGCGCGCAGCGAACGGCCGGCCGCCGAGGCGTCCGTGCCCGGCTCCAGCGCGCGGGCGGTCAGCAGCGGGTCGGGGCGCAGCAGCACCGCCACGACCACCGCCGAGAGCAGGAAGGCCCCGGCCGCCCACACGAACGCACCGGACGCCTCAGGGACGCCCAGCGCGGAGACGCTGCGCCCCGCGGGCGCCGCGATGTTCGGGCCGAGGACCGCGCCGATCGTGGTGGCCCACACCACGTTCGAGATGGCCCGGGCCCGCGCGGAGGGCTCGGCCAGGTCGGCGGCCGCGAACCGCGCCTGCAGGTTCGCCGAGGACGCCGCGCCGAACCCGGCCATGCCCACGAGCAGCAGCGGGAAGTTCCCGACGGCCGCGGCCACGACGACGACCACCGCGCCCGCCGCGCCGATGAGATACGCCAGGACGAGGCCGGGGCGCCGGCCCCGTGCGGTCATCAGGGCGGCCAGCGGCACCGACAGGACGGCGGTGCCCGCGACCGTCGCGGTGGGGGCGAGACCGGACAGCGACTCGGTGCCGCTGACCTCCTTCGCCAGCACGGCGGCGAGCGCGACACCGGTGGCGACGCCGAGGCCGCCCAGTACCTGACTGGCGACGAGGACCGCGGAGACGCGGCGGCGCAGCGCGGGCAGATCGGCCACGGCGACGGGCGCGCGGCCCGTCCCCTCCACGGCGGTCACCGGCCACGCACGGGGCAGCGAGCCCAGAGGCCGTCCGTCACGTACCCCGGGCGGCGGGACGGACGGCGCGGCGGATGGGGCGAGCTCGGCGGACACAGGGCCTGCGACGAGCGCGGCGGGCGCGCGGCTATGGAGGATGCGGTCACGCGCGCAGTGTGCCAGCACCCCCTGACAGCCCTGACAGCCCTGACAGCCCGGCCTCGTGCATGTCGGTCCCGGCAGCCGCGGCCCCTGACAACCTCGGCTGCCCGGAACGCCTCACCCCGCGATGGGCCTCGTCGGCACTGCCCCCTCGGCGCTGCCCCGGCGGCCTGCTGCAGAACACCCGCCTCAGAACAGCGGCGCGGGCAGTACCCCCTCCAGCGCGAGCAGGTGCCGCTTCGTCTCCAGGCCGCCGCCGAAGCCGCCGATGCCGCCGTCGCTCTCGACCACGCGGTGGCAGGGCACCACGACCGGCAGCGGGTTGGCGCCCATCGCGACACCCACGGCCTGGGCCGCGCCGGGCTGGCCGACGCGGCGGGCCAGGTCCCCGTACCCCACGACCGTCCCGTACGGGACGCCGGTCGCCAGCTCGCGGAGCACCTGGCGGTTGAAGCCGGAGATCAGCGACCAGTCGAGCGGCAGCTCGAAGTCGCGCCGCCCGCCCGCGAAATAGGCCTGGAGCTGGCGTATGGACTCCGCGAGCAGCGGGGACGCGGGCGCCTCGAGCGGCTCGGCGCCCAGGCGGGAGCCGAGCCGCTCGACGGCCTTGTCCCGCACGGCGTCCGACGCGTGGAAGACGACGTTGACCAGGCCCTTGCCGGTCGCGGCGAGCAGCAGCGGGCCGATGTCGCTGGGGACGACGGCCCACACCGGGCCCGGCCGGGCGCCCCGCTGCTGATCCTGCTCGGTGTGCCCCATGGCGTTCATGCACACCACCGTACGACCGGGCACTGACAACGCCCTCGGCGCGGCCTCGCCGCCGCGGGCCCCGGGGTCAGTCGCGCAGGGCGGCCCGGACCACGTCGGGCTTGTTGGTGATGATGCCGTCCACGCCGAACCCGGCGACCCGCCGCGCCGCCGCGGCCTCGTCGACGGTCCAGGTGAAGATCTCCAGCGGCTTGCCGTGCGCCCCCTTGAGCTGGTGGATCCGGGCCACGTAGTCGGCGGTGATCGACGTGTGCGTCGAGTTGACCTGGTCGGCGAACTCCGTGTACTTGGGCAGCTCCGAGGCCGCCGGCGTGCCCAGGAAGCCCGTCTTGACGTCGGGCCGCAGGTCGTGCACCGTCCGCACGCTGTCCGCGCTGAAGCTCTGGACGACCAGCTTGTGCTTCACGTGGTGGCGGTCGAGCCAGCCGGCCTTGCGCAGCACCCGCAGCGTGTCCCGCTCGATGCCGGGGTACAGCTCGGGCTTCTTGATCTCCAGGACGAGCCGCTGGTGGTTGCGCGAGACACGGTTCATGTACTGGGTGAGCGTCGGCACGCGCGCCCCCTTGTACGCGGGACTGAACCAGCTCCCCGCGTCGAGCCTCGCGATCTCCTTGTAGGTGAAGTCCTTCACCTTCCAGGGCGCGCGGTCGGGGAAGACCTCCTCGACGTTCGTCGTCCGCTTCAGGTTGTCGTCGTGCACGATGACGAGCACGCCGTCCTTGGTGCGCTGCACGTCGTTCTCGACCCACCGGAAGCCCATCTCGTCGGCCTTGTCGATGGCCGCGAGGGTGTTCTCGGGGGCGTAGGCGGAGGCCCCGCGGTGGGCGACGACCAGCGGCCTGTGGTGCTGACCGGCCGCCTGCACCCCTGCCTGCGGCGCGGGCGTCGCGGCGGTGGCGGTGCTGGGCAGGACAAGAGCGCCTGCCCCCAGGAGGGCGGCGGTCGTGGCGGCGGCTGCGCGTGCGGGCACGGTTTCTCCTCGCGCTCGGGACTCGGGGACGCGACGAGCGTGACAGTCCACGGCCAACGACAGACAGGTGCAGGATGGCCACAGGCTGAACACCAACCCCCCATGTGGGGACCCCGCGCGTGGGACCCGTGTCTCTTTGCCGGAAAATCGTTCGTACGTTCCTGGAGGAGCCCTACCCTCGCCTCAGCCGACGCCCCGTCACCTGACGGCCGGCCGGGGCCGGACAAGCTGTTCCGGGGTGCTCGGGCACGACCATCCCGGGGCATTCGGGTACGACAGGCGGAAGGGCTACCGCTCATGGAGGGCACGGTCGACGGCTTCAGCTACGGGCTCGTCACACCTGTGGTCGCGTACCTCATGGCCTGTCTCGGCGGTGCCCTGGGCCTGCGCTGCACCACGAGGTCCCTGCTCGTCGAGCACTCCTGGCGGCCGGGCTGGCTCGCCCTCGGCTCCGCCGCGATCGGCTCCGGCATATGGACCATGCACTTCATCGCCATGATGGGCTTCACCGTCCAGGAGACCCCGATCCACTACGACCGGGCGACGACCTTCGCGAGCCTCGCCGTCGCGATCGTCATGGTCGGCATCGGGATCTTCATCGTCGGCTACCGGGGAGCCGGGGGAACCGCCCTGTTCACCGGGGGCACCATCACCGGCCTGGGCATCGCGACGATGCACTACCTGGGGATGGCCGGTATGCGCCTTGGCGGCAGGCTGGAGTACAACACCCTCACCGTCGCCGCCTCCGTGGTGATCGCCGTCGTCGCCGCCATCGCCGCGCTCTGGGCCGCCGGGCAGGTCCGCGGCTTCCTGTGGAGCCTCGGCGCCAGCATGGTCATGGGCCTGGCCGTCAGCGGCATGCACTACACCGGCATGGCCGCCGTCAGCGTCCACCTCCACAGCACCCCGGAGGCGCCCTCCGAGGGCGCGTCCGCGGAGCTGCTCGCCCCCCTCATGATCGGCCCGCTGGTCTTCCTGCTGCTCGCGGGCGTGATCGTGATGTTCGACCCGCTGATGATGCTGGGCAAGGCCGACCTCAGGAAGGCCGCCGCCCGCTCGCGCCCCCACCCCTCCTACGTGCCGCGCTCCGGCGACCGCCTGTACGGGCACGTCGGCCGCCGGGCCCCGGTGCGCCCCGGCCGGCGCGTCCGCCGCAGGCCCGGTGCCCGCGCCCCGCAGAAGTGGTGAGGGCGGGCGCCGCGCGCAGGGGCGTTGTCAGTGCGGAGTCGTACGGTGGAACCCATGCGGCCCGTATCAAAGATCGAACGCACGGTGGCGCCTTTCGAGGTCGTCAGTCCGTACCAGCCAAGCGGCGACCAGCCCACGGCCATCGCCGACCTGGAGAAGCGCATCCGCGCAGGTGAGAAGGATGTCGTCCTGCTGGGCGCGACCGGCACCGGCAAGTCGGCCACCACCGCGTGGATGATCGAGAAGCTCCAGCGCCCGACGCTCGTCATGGCGCCGAACAAAACCCTGGCCGCCCAGCTCGCCAACGAGTTCCGCGAGCTCCTGCCGAACAACGCGGTGGAGTACTTCGTCTCGTACTACGACTACTACCAGCCCGAGGCGTACGTCCCGCAGTCGGACACCTACATCGAGAAGGACTCCTCGATCAACGAGGAGGTCGAGCGCCTGCGCCACTCGGCGACGAACTCGCTGCTCACCCGACGTGACGTGATCGTGGTCGCCTCCGTCTCCTGCATCTACGGCCTCGGCACCCCGCAGGAGTACGTGGACCGCATGGTGCCGCTCAAGGTCGGCGACGAGATCGACCGCGACCAGCTCCTGCGCCGCTTCGTCGACATCCAGTACACGCGCAACGACCTCGCCTTCACCCGCGGCACCTTCCGCGTGCGCGGCGACACCATCGAGATCTTCCCGGTCTACGAGGAGCTCGCCGTCCGCATCGAGATGTTCGGCGACGAGATCGAGGCGCTGTCCACGCTCCACCCGCTCACCGGCGAGGTCATCAGCGACGACGACCACCTGTACGTCTTCCCGGCGTCCCACTACGTGGCGGGCCCGGAGCGCATGGAGAAGGCGATCACCGGCATCGAGAAGGAGCTCGCCGGGCGCCTCGCGGAGCTGGAGAAGCAGGGCAAGATGCTGGAGGCCCAGCGGCTGCGCATGCGCACCACGTACGACCTGGAGATGCTCCGCCAGATCGGGTCCTGCTCCGGCGTCGAGAACTATTCGATGCACTTCGACGACCGCGCGCCGGGCACCCCGCCGCACACCCTCCTCGACTACTTCCCGGACGACTTCCTGCTCGTCCTCGACGAGTCGCACGTCACCGTCCCGCAGATCGGCGCCATGTACGAGGGCGACGCCTCCCGCAAGCGCACCCTCGTCGACCACGGCTTCCGGCTCCCCTCCGCGCTCGACAACCGCCCCCTGAAGTGGGAGGAGTTCCTGGAGCGCATCGGCCAGACCGTCTACCTGTCGGCGACCCCGGGCCCGTACGAGCTGTCCCGCTCCGACGGGTACGTGGAGCAGATCATCCGCCCCACCGGCCTCGTCGACCCCGAGGTCGTCGTCAAGCCCACCGAGGGCCAGATCGACGACCTGGTGCACGAGATCCGCAAGCGCACCGAGAAGGACGAACGGGTCCTCGTCACCACGCTCACCAAGAAGATGGCCGAGGACCTCACGGACTACTTCCTGGAGATGGGCATCCAGGTCCGCTATCTGCACAGCGACGTCGACACCCTGCGCCGCGTCGAGCTCCTGCGCGAGCTGCGCGCCGGTGAGTACGACGTCCTGGTCGGCATCAACCTCCTGCGCGAGGGGCTCGACCTGCCCGAGGTCTCCCTGGTGGCGATCCTCGACGCCGACAAGGAGGGCTTCCTGCGCTCCGGCACCTCCCTGATCCAGACCATCGGCCGCGCCGCGCGGAACGTCTCCGGCCAGGTCCATATGTACGCCGACAAGATCACCCCGGCGATGGAGAAGGCCATCGAGGAGACCAACCGCCGCCGGGAGAAGCAGATCGCGTACAACAAGGAGAGGGGCATCGACCCGCAGCCCCTCCGCAAGAAGATCAACGACATCGTGTCGGCGATCGCGCGCGAGGAGGTCGACACCGAGCAGCTCCTCGGGACGGACTACCGCAAGTCCAAGGACGGCAAGGGCGCCAAGACCCCCGTGCCCTCCCTCGGGACGGCGGCCGGCGACGCCCCCGGCAAGGCGGCCAGGAAGGGCGCCAAGGCCAAGGCCGGACAGACCACGCCCACGGACAAGCCCGCCACCGAACTGGCCGCGCAGATCGAGGACATGACCGCGCGTATGCGGGCCGCCGCCGCGGACCTCCAGTTCGAGATCGCCGCCCGGCTGCGCGACGAGGTGTCGGAGATGAAGAAGGAGCTGCGGCAGATGAAGGAGGCCGGACTGGCATAGCCCGGAACGGCCCGGGCGTCGCGGTGTGTTGCAAGACCGACACAATGTGCCCACGTGCCTGCGGCGCGCTGGACACGGCTGCATAGGGTGAACGGGCGGCCGCCGAAACGGCGGCGGTCGCCCAGGGCAGTTCGAGAAGGGGACAGCGCGTGACGGTCAACATGACCAAGGGCCAGGCCATCAACCTGCAGAAGAACGACGGGGGCGCCCTGACCGCGGTGCGCATGGGACTCGGCTGGAAGGCCGCCCAGCGGCGCGGCCTCTTCGGCACCCGGACCCGCGAGGTGGACCTGGACGCGTCGGCCGTCCTGTTCGCCGACAAGCAGCCCGTGGACGTGGTGTTCTTCCGCCACCTCGTCAGCGACGACGGCTCCGTGCGGCACACCGGCGACAACCTGGTCGGCGGCGTCGGACAGGGCGGCGACGACGAGGCCATCCTCGTCGACCTCCAGCGCGTCCCGGTCCACATCGACCAGATCGTCTTCACGGTGAACTCCTTCACCGGACAGACGTTCCAGGAGGTGCAGAACGCCTTCTGCCGCCTGGTCGACGAGACCAACGGCCAGGAGCTCGCCCGCTACACCCTCGACGGCGGCGGCCAGTACACCGCCCAGGTCATGGCCAAGGTCCACCGCGCGGGCTCCGGCTGGCAGATGACGGCCCTCGGCAGTCCCGCCAACGGCCGCACCTTCCAGGACCTGATGCCGGCGATCCTGCCGCACCTGTAGGAACCGTCCCGCCGCCCTGGGGGGACCGACTGCCGCACCCGCACGGACGGCCGCCGCACCGGCGGCCCCCCGTCCCGGCCGGCCCGGCACGACAGCACGTACGAAGGCCCGGCGAGGGGGCCGACAAGGGGGAACGAACGCGATGACGGCCGAGCTGGTCAGGGGGCAGAACCACCCGCTTCCCGGCACCCGCGTCGAGATCCGGGTGTCGGCCGCCCAACCGGTCGTCGTGGGCGCCACGCTCTGCGACGACCAGCACAAGGTGCGCGGTGCCTCCTGGGTCGCGCACCCCGGAGCCCCCACCCTGCCGGGGCTCGAGGTGTCCCGGCAGGCGGCCGCCGACCACCGCCTGGCCGTCGACCTCGAAGCGCTGCCGGGCGACGCCCACCGGGTCAACGTCCTGCTCGCGCTGCCCGTCGGCACCGCGGGACCGGTGAGCTTCGGCGCCGTCGCCGCGCCGTTCGTGGCCGTCACCGCCCTCGACGGCACCGAGATCGCCAGCTACACCCTCACGGACCTCACCACCGAGTCGGCCGTCGTCGCCCTGGAGCTGTACCGCAGGCAGGGTGCCTGGAAGGTGCGCGCCGTCGGCCAGGGCTACGCCGGCGGCCTGGCCGAGATGCTGCACGACCAGGGCCTGCCCCAGGCGCAGGAGCTCGCGGCGGCCGTCAACGAAGCCGTGGCGCGGGGCCTCGCCCGCTCCGTGGCCCCGCCGCCGCCCCGCCCGGCCGACGGCACCCGGGTACGGGCCGCCGCCCAGGGCCAGACCGCGCCCGGGCCGCACGCGCCCGTCCCGGCGGAGGGCCACCCCGTGGGGCCGCCGCACCCCCACGGGGGGCGGGGGGGGGGCCCGGCACCGTGCCCCGGCACGCGCTGACCGGCTACTGGCAGAACTTCGACAACGGCGCGACCGTGCAGAAGCTGCGGG
>NZ_JASCXL010000179.1:0-12943 GCF_030010595.1 Streptomyces sp. CC224B
ATCTGCTGGGTTCCAGCATTTCTGGAGAGGGCCGTGCGGGACGAGCCTGCTGAACACCCTCCTCCAGGTGGGGCCAGGCCCCCCCCCCCCCCCCGGGGGGCCCCGGGGCCCACGTCATGTCCGTTACCGGGCCAGCGCGAAGACCTTCTCCCCGCCGATGAAGGGGAGCCCGTCCGGCCCGGCGATGTACGGGCTGATCCACAGCGGCCTGGTGATGCCGAGCGAGGGGTAGGGCTGCTTGCGCCAGTGGCCGCGTACGACCCAGCGGTGCTGGTACTCGCGGGTGCCGGGCGTCTCGTCGGGGGTTGCGCCGCTGGCGGTACGGGCCCGGCGCAGCCGGATCACGCGGACCTCCGTGCCGTAGTCCCGGTCCATGCGCTGGATGCGGCGCCGGGAGGCGCGGTCGGCGCTCATGCGCTCGCCCGTGGCGATGCTCTGGCCCATCAGCAGCCAGGTCGCCTGGATCAGCCGCAGGAGGGCCACGTCGCCGGGGTCGGTACCGCTCAGGTCCGCCGGGCCCGGCTCGATCAGCGTGGTGCGCAGGTAGGTGAAGCCGTGGGCGGGGTGGATGGCGGCCATCTCGCCGGGCCGTACGTGCGCGAACTTCGCCCGCAGCCAGGTCTCGTTCTCCGCCGGGTCCGTGCCCGCCAGGTAGCCGGGTAAGGCGGCGTCGACCTGGTCGAGGTATTCGCGGGTGCCGCTCCAGTAGTCGATGGCCAGGTGCCCGAGCCAGGGCCCCCAGGTGACCAGCCGTACGGGCTGGTTGCCCGCCGCCTCGAACCGCATCGGCGGGTCCTCGAAGACGAGCATGCCGACCGGGGCGGGCAGGTCGTGGGGTTGGATCTCGTAGTCGGCCAGGCTCTGCGCCGCGTGGTGGGCCAGGGCCGTCATGTCGCTGGTGACGAAGAACAGCTCCGCGGCGCGCAGCCCGGCGGCGGTGCGGGCGGCCAGGCCGCGCGTGGTCGAGATGCCGGGCGGCAGGAGGTGGTCGAAGGAGGTGCGCGCCTGGCGGGACATCATGCAGTGGAGCCAGTTGGCCATCCCGTCGCGGTACGGGCTGGCGGCCCAGTCGGCGAGTTCGGCGCGGACCTCGGGTATCTGGCGGGCGGTGGGTGCGGTGACGGCCATGGCCGTCCCCCCTTTTCAAGATCGGCAACATCGGGGCGACCAGACATTCCCGTGGGTCCGGGCGGCACATCCAGCGGTGTGCCGCCCTCCGGTGTCTGCCGTGGGAGAACGGGGCTCCGGCGCCCGCCGGCCCTTCGCCCGGGGTGTGCGGCCGGCCCCTGCCGGGCCTGGGGGGCCGCCGCGCGGGCGGCCCTCCTGGCCGATCAGGCGGTGCGGGTGACCTCGAGCTGGCCGACGCAAGGGTCCGGCAGGACCGTGCGGGCGACCGGGGCGGGGTCGGCCAGCGCCCGGCACAGGGCGTCGATCAGGTGGCCGGGGGTGGCGGGGGTGGCGAGTGCGTGCCACAGGACGGTGAGGTCGGTGGCGCGGCGGGCGGCGAACAGCCAGTTCTTGGTGTCCGCGGTGCCCGGAAGGAGGCGGTCTCCGACGACGACGGCCTGCAGGGTCGGCGCGTACCACTCGAGTTCGGCTCCCAGGTCGCGGATCCATCCGGCTTCGGCGAGGGCACGGGTGGCCTCCAGCGGGCCGACGGGCGCCCGGAGGTAGTGCGGGCCGTCCGGGCCGGGCCGGGCCGGGTCGTCGGCCAGGGCGGCGGCGAAGGCGGCGATCAGTTCCGGCGGCACGGCGGGCGAGAAGACGGCGGTCCAGCGGGCGGGCTCCCCCCGCTCGGTGCGGGCGGTGAAGCGCCACGAGGACGCGGTGCCGTAGTCGCCCCGGCAGGTGCCCTCGGGGGCGAACAGCGCTTCCCGGCGTCCGTCGGCGGTGCGGTAGCCGGTACCGCCCTGGACGGGGCGCTTGCGCCATCCGGCGGCGCACAGCAGGCGGCCGACGGCCGCGGCCGCGGCGGCGTCGGGGCCCGCCAGGTAGCGAGGGGTGATCAGCAGGGTCGGGCGGGTCAAGGCGCACTCCCGGTGGGTGAGTTGGGTGGTGGGGCCGCCGCCGTTCGTTCGGCGGCGTGGTGACGTTGGCGTGGATGGGCGCGCGTCATCCAGCGACGGGGGCGATGTGGGCGTCTGCCGTGGGAGAACAGGTGCCAGGGCGGCCAGGCCGGGGGCCAGAACGCGCCACACCCCCCTCAAACTATTGCGCGTGTATTGGGTTACACCTAGATTCGGGAGCGCACCAGACGCCAACGCGAAACGGGAAGCCCCCAGCCGCACCCGCCCGGGGCTAGGAATGGTGGAGAGATGACGACGAACTTCGACCCGGCCCGCCGCAAGGTGGAGGTCACCAGCTTCGGCTTCCTGCACGGATTCCCCGACACCTCCGGCACCGTCCTGCTGGTGAACCTGACCCAGAAGCTCCGCGACCCCTTTGCGGACCCGCAGATGCGTCACCGCACGGGCCTCGAGCCCGAGGTGAGCCACCACGTCCTGAGCAGCCGCGGCGCGGTGACGGTGCTCGAGGAGACCCTCGGCCAGGTCGAGGCCCTCCTGCACGGCTGGGCCGACCCGCACTTCAAGATCGTGCGGGTGCTGGTGGGCTGCCGCGGCGGCCGGCACCGCAGTGTCGCCATGGCCGAGGCCATCGCCTCCGCACTCAACGACCGCGACATCCCGGCCCTCGTCACCCACCTGCACATCGACCGCCCGGTCGTCGGCGCGTGACGAAGGGATCCCTCATGAGCGAGTACACACCCGTGGACATCACGCCGCCTGAGCTGCAGCCGTCGGCGCTGGCCCACCACGTGCCCGGCTGGGCCGAGGCAGCACCCACACCGGCCGACGTACAGGACTGGCCCCGGCGGCAGGCCGAGGCACTGGTGCCGTTCGAGCTGGACGCGCGGGGCTGGCCCGTGCACCCCCACGGCCGCACCGGCCGCACCGGCCGCAACCTCGGCCGGTGGGGCGAGAACGCCGCTGCGGACCCCATCGTGGTCGCGGGCCGCGGACCGCAACGGCGGGTCCTGCTGATCACCCGGGACGACATCCGTGTGGAGGCGATCCCCGGCGGCATGGTCGAACCGGGCGAGACCGCACCGGCCGCCCTGGTCCGCGAGCTGCGTGAAGAGACTGGCGTCGACCTCTCCGGTCACCGTCCGATCATCCTCGGCCGGGACGTCGTGGACGACTGGCGCAACTCGGATCATGCCTGGGTGGCGTCCACCAGCGCGCTCTACCTGCTGCCGGCCACGGTGACCGCCGTAGCGGACGACGACGCCCTCGATGCCGCGTGGTGGCCGTTCGGCTCCCTCGGCCAGCTCGACGCTGCGATCACCGCCGCCGGACGGACCCTCTACGCCGCGCACCGCCCCCTGCTGCAGCGCGCCTTGGACTGCCTCGCCGAGTAGGGAGCCGACAGGGGCGAGCCGGGCCGTGAAAGCGGCTGACCGCCGGGCACCGCCGGCGAGCAGGGCGGCTCGCCCCCGCCCCTTCGCGCATGCCCAGATCCCGTCACTTCCGGAGGTCCGCCATGGCTGCCACCCTGATCGCGGTGCTCGGCACGCTCGCCGGCGCCGTGACCGCCGGGCTCTTACAGCACCTGACCGCCACCCGCGCCGCTCGCCGGGTGGATGCCGAGCGGCGGCGTGCCGAGTTCGTGGCCGCGGTCCGTGCCGTGCTGAAGGCCTACGTCTATCTTCGCGGCGAGCAGTACCACAAGATCGACGCCCGGCGTGAGGGCCGCGGTGACACCGAGGAGTCCCGGCGCCTGCGCTACGACCGGCGCAGCGACCTCACCGCGGCGATCGACGACCTGTACACGGCGACCGACGACCAGCAGCTCCTGGCCGCCGTGGAGAAGGCCCGCGAGCTGGCGGTGGCGCTCGGTGACGCCGCGCCCGCCCCCGGCGCGGTGGACGAGGCGGCGGTGGCCCGGATCGGCCAGCAGGCCCGCGAAACCCACACCGCTCTGCGGCAGAGTGTCCACCGGGCCCTGTACCGCTGAAAGCTCATCTCCGGCATCCAGCCGTGAGGCGCCGACGCGGCCCGCGGTGCGCACTGCAGCCGCACCCCACGCGCCTCACGCCGCCCGGCGCGGGCCCGCCAGCCGCGCCGGGCGCACCGTTCCCGCGCCGAAGCGGCGGTTGGCCTGGTCCACGGCGCTCTCGGCGCGGCGGCTGTTCTGCGTGCGCCGGTCGAATGTGAGCTGCTCGGCCACCTTGTCAGCGTCCACCAGCTCCGTCGCGCGCACGCTCACGCCGCGGATCCGGGCCCGCTGCAGGCCCAGGCGGGCGAAAAGGTCGTATCCCACATCCCGTAGGTCCTCGGTGTGCGCGGACGGCGCGGGCAGCCGCCGCGAGCGGGTGAGCTGGGAGTGGTCGGCGAACCGGAGCTGCAGCTCCAGGCCCGTCGCGGCCTGGTTCCGCTCGCGCAGCCGGCAGGCGACCATGTAGGCGGCGTCGAGGATCGCGGTCCGTACGGCGTCCGGGTCCAGCACGTCGCAGTCGAAGTCGCGCCGCTCGCTCGTCGAGCGCGGCAGCGCGGTCGGCGTGACCCTCCTGGGGTCCAGCCCCCAGGCCCGGTCCCGCAGGAGCCGTCCCGGCCCTCCGCCGAGGATGCGCTGGGCTGTGGCCTCGGGCAGGCCGGCGAGCGCGCCGATGGTGCAGATGCCGTAGCTGCGCAGGGTGGTCGCCTGCTGCCGGCCGATGCCGTGCAGGTCCTCGACGGGCAGTGGCCACAGGAAGTCGGCGATCGCCAAGGGGTCGTCGGTGACGACCCGGATGCCACCGGGCCCAGGCCGGGCCGAGGCGGTCGCGGCCAGCGCCCAGTTCGGCGCCGCCCCGATGTGCACGTCGGCGTCGCACCACGCCATGGCGCGCAGCCGGATCAGGGACGCGAGCTCGGCTGGGGTGCGCCGGTGGAAACGCAGCGCGCCCGCCACGTCGATGAGCGCGGCACCCGGCGGCAGGGCCTGGACAACGGGAGAGATCTCCGAGAAGAGCAGGTCCAGCAGGGCCTGGTTGGACTCCGGTGGCGTGCCGGGCCGCACCCGCAGGTGCAGGACCCGGGCGCCGAGGGCAGGGTCGGCGTGCCGCTCAGCCACTGTGCCTCCCTCACCGCAATACGCACATCCGTTCGATATGAGTTTACGGCGGCGCGGCCCTGGGCGCGATCCACGCCTCCGCCGGCGCCGACGACCGGGACGCCCTGGCCACGGCTGCGCACCCTGCGCGCCGAGTCCCTCTACGTCGGGCCTGACCGCAACCGGCGGCGGGCTCCGGGCCGTCCTGATGAGGTGTGAGAGCACCTGTACCCCGCCGTGGGAAGAAAGAGAGCGGCCTGCGCCTGTGGCCGGTCGGCCCCGTCCTGGCCCTGGCCTTCGCCGCCGCGCTTCTCGTGGCCAGCTCGGTGTTCTACGCCGGGTGGGATC
The DNA here is from genome assembly GCF_030010595.1 of Streptomyces sp. CC224B. Classification (NCBI taxonomy): domain Bacteria; kingdom Bacillati; phylum Actinomycetota; class Actinomycetes; order Kitasatosporales; family Streptomycetaceae; genus Streptomyces; species Streptomyces sp. CC224B. The sequence goes on from NZ_JASCXL010000179.1 coordinate 5,440, forward strand.
TGCTGGGCGCCCGGGACATCAAGACGGAACGCCGTATCGACTCCAAGACGCTCTTCGACCTGGTGAAGCTGGCCTTCGGCGTGGTCGCCGGGGCCGGTGCCCTGGTCGCTCTGGTCGTCGCCTACCGGCGCCAGCGGCTCGACGAGGACGGCGCCCTGCGGGACGCCACCCGCCTGCACACCGAACGCTTCACCACCGCCGTCTCCCAGCTCGGCGACGACTCCGCGGCCGTGCGTCTCGGCGGCGTGCACGCCCTGGCCGGCCTCGCCGACGACGCCCCCACCCGCGAGCTGCGCCAGACCTGCATCGATGTCCTGTGCGCCTACCTGCGCCTGCCTTACACCGCCGAGGCCGACCTGCCGGCAGACGACGCGGCGGCGCGGCACGCCTACCTGTCCCTGCGGGAAGTCCGCCACACCGTCATCCGGGTCATCCGGGACCGCCTCCGCCTCGATGCTGAGCATGCGCACTCCTGGCAGGGTCACGACTTCGACTTCACCAACGTCACCTTCGACGGCGGAGACTTCTCCGGCTCGGTGTTCTCCAGCGGGATGGTCAATTTCGCAGGAGCGACGTTCTGCGGCGGCATGGTCCACTTCGCCGAGGCGACGTTTTCCGGTGGCGTGGTCAACTTCGCAGGAGCAATGTTCTCCGGCGGCACGACCTCCTTCGACTCGTCGACGTTCTCCGGCAGCAGCGTCCAATTCCACAAGACGAGGTTCACCGACAGCAAAGTCCGATTCCGCATGGCCAACTTCTCCGGCGGCAAGGTCAGCTTCGCCGGGGCGACGTTCTCCGGCGCCACGGTCAGCTTCCATCGGGCAGCGTTCTCCGGCGCCACGGTCAACTTCCACCGGGCAGCGTTCTCCCGCGGCGCGGTCAGCTTCGCCGGGGCGACGTTCGCAGTCGGCACGGTCAGCTTCACCGGGGCAGCGTTCTCCGGCAGCACGCTCCACCTCGGCAGGGCGAGGTTCTGCGGCGGCGTGGCCGACATGTCCAACGTGCAGGGTGAAACGTCGCCTGGCCTGATACCGCCCTTCCCACCCGGGCTCATTCTGCCGACAGCCTGGCAGCCACCGGAGACGTAAGAAGGTTTCGAACTCAGGCTGTGGGCAGCAGGGTGGCCGCGCGCTCAGCGAGGGCTTGGGCCCGCTTGCGGTCCGGCTTGCCGGGGATCTCCTGGAGCGCCGGCAGCAGCTCTTCGGGGGCCAGGACCGTGATCGGGTTCGGCCAGCCCCGGCACGTGACGCGCTCACGGTGCCGGAAGAGCGGCGAGCCGTGGATGACCAGCGCGGGCACCGTGCCGAGGTTCTTCCACTTCGGCCTGGGGCGGGACACAGCCGTCTGGGTCCGCTTGGCCAGGTCGGCGGCCCCGCGGACGACGCGCTGCTTGGAGCGCCCGCCGCACTGCAGCGTGCCGCTGACGGCGACGGTGAGCTTCCGCTTCGGCCACCGGTAGGAGACCGGCAGCACGAGGCCGCGGCCGCAGGGCGGGATGAGCACGTGGGGGATGTAGAAGCGGGAGCGGGGCAGGGTGCGGTCGGTCAGGATCGCCCAGCCCTCCTCGCGCAGCGGGGCCAGCAGGTGATCGGTGGCCTCGGTGGGGTCCGGGTTCAACCAGCCCATCGTGGATCTCCTTCGCTGTAGGGGTGCAGGGTCTGGGTGACGCGGGCGGCCAGGCGGGCGGCCCGGCGGGGGTCGGGGGTTCCCGCGCGCTGGCGCAGGTGGGCCAGCAGGGCCTGCGGGCCAAAGACGTGCAGCGGGCGCGGCCAGCCGTCGACGAGCACTTCGATGTGGCCGTCGGCGGCGACCGGTGAGCGGTGGATGACCAGGGCGGGCAGGACCGGCAGGTTGGCGGGGCCGACGACGTCGCGGACGAAGCGGGCGAGGAACGCGGCCTTCTCGGCTTGGTCGTGCCGGTCTTCGTCGCCGCAGAACAGGCGCCCGCCGACGGCGCTGGTCGGCCAGGTGGCCCGCCAGCGCTTGGAGTCCAGGACGATGATGCCCTCTCCGCTGGGCGGCACCAGGAGGTGGTCGACGTTGCTGTGCGAGCGCGGCAGGCCCAGGTCGTGGAAGACCGCCCAGCCCTCGCCGGCCAGGACGTCGATCAGGTCCTGGGTGGCCGCTTCGCCTTCTGCCCCCATCAGCCACGGGAGCGCGGCCTGTGGCGTCGGTGGTTTCGCCCGTATGCCCAGGGCGATCAGCAGCCGCGTCCACAGCCCGGGCCGGCGTCCGGCTCCCAGGGCGGCGGCGCGGCGGGCCGCGGAGGATCCGGCGTTCACTGCTGCGCCTCTTCCGGCTGGCTGTCCTTGGCCGCACGGGGATCGACGACGATGAGCGGCGGCGCGGGCCGGCGGGGGGCATGCCGCCGCTGCTGGCGGGCCTCGCGGATGTGGCGGGCCGTGGCGGCGGGGGTGCGCAGAAGGTCGTACGCGATCCGTGCGGCGAACCAGAGCTGGGCCAGCCACCAGCGCGCGCGGCGGCGCCGGGTGACGCGGCGGGCCCCGTGCCTCCAGGCCCACATGTCGAGCGCGTGCCCGGTGTGCTGCAGGACGTGGGCGGCGCCCGCCGCGTAGCCGACGACGAGTGCGCCGCCGAAGGCGGCGGCCAGTGCCTCGGGCCTGATCATGCGGCGGCCGCCAGCGGGGCGAACGGCTCGACGGCCTCGGCCCGCTCGGTGAGGGCCCGGCCCTTGCTCGCGGCGTCCTCGGCGCATCGCCACCGGTAGCGCTGTTCGGGCGTCAGGCAGGCCGCTTGGTGCAGACGCTGCTGTGCCTCGCGGCGGCGCTCGGCGAGGACCGAGCGGTAAACCTGTGCCCGGGCCCGCCACAGCCGGGCCGCTTCACTGGTGTCGTTGGCCCGCGTGGCGAGCTGCTGCTCCACGTCCAGCCAGAGGTCCTTCAGCGCCCGTCGCCATGCTGTGAGGTTGTGCGGGTGGCGCAGGGCCAGGGCCTCGGCGCGCGTCCCGTTGCCCCGCACGTCCTTGCGGGCGGCCTCGACGACGAGGTCGTGGGCCGCGTCCTTGAGCAGGAGGCCGTCGCCGGGCCGGGGGGTGAGGTCGGCCGGTCGCTGCACGGTGCGGGGGCTGCCGCTCAGGTGCCACCATCCGCACGCGCACGGGTAGGGGGTGAGCAGCTTGCCGACCGGGATCTGCACGCGTTTCGCCGCGTACTCGGCGGCCTGTTCGGTGGCGAACGCCGAGACGTTCGGCTTCGGGCACCTGTTGCGCGTGTTCACGGGCTCGTTCCTTTCGTGCGTCAGGGCGGGCGGGGCGGGGGGTGCGCGAGGGCGGGCGGCTCATGTGGCCACCGGGGGCGGGGAGATGGTTACGGGGTGAGGCTCGGGCGTTCCGGGGCCGTGGGGAGGCTCGGGTGTTCCGGGGCCGTGGGGCGGTCTCCGGCAGGGGGCGGGGCCGCGGGGCCGATCATGCGGGCGACGGCGGCGGCGAGACGGGCGACGGCGAGGACCTCACCGAGGGTGCGGTCGCGGTGGCGGGACCAGGCCCTGTGGTCGACCCAGGGGGCGCCGGTGTAGATGCACAGGACGGCCTCTAGGACCTGTCCGGCGACTGCGCGGGTGTCGTCGTCGCCGTTGCCGCCGTCGTGCGCCGTGACGTACAGCGCGTCGTGCAGGTGGCGGCCGGAGTCGCGGTGGCAGCGCTGCGGGTCCCAGTTCTCGCGCGTCATCAGGTCGGCGGCGGCCAGCAGGTGGCGGGCGGCCCGGTCGCCGGTGACCAGGACACCGGAGGGTCCGTACCAGCGCAACGCGTCGTACAGCTCGGCGCCGGGCTGCGTGGGGGATGTCGGGGGCGGGGTGTGCATGTCTCCTCCTCGGGAGCGGGTAGCGGCTGGGCCGGGGTGCGGCCACGGCGGTGCCGGTCAGGAGCGGATGTCGTACTGCGCGAGCAGGCACTGGGCCGAGCGGCGGAAGTCGGCGCGCTGCTTGGGGGTGAGGGCCTCCCAGTCCGGGGCGGCCGCGTCGCTGATGAGGGTGTTGGCGTGGAGCTGGCGGGCGAGGTCCTCGGCACCGACGCCGTTCTGCTGCTGCAGGGTGCGCAGGAAGCGGTACGTGTCGCGGTTGTAGTGGGCGTCGGCGAGCGCGTGGTGGGCGGTGCCCTGTTGTTCAGGCAGTTCGCGCACGCCGAGTTCGTCGGCGATGACCTGCAGCTCGGTGAAGTAGCGCGGGATGTGGACCGGCATCACCGACCAGTCGTTGTCCCACAGGGAGTGCAGGCGGCAGACGTCCTGGGCGCCGTAGTAGGAGACGAGCCGCGGCGCGACGCGAGCCGCGAAGTAGCGGTCCAGGTCGGCGGCGATCTCCTTGGCGGGCCGCACATGCACGTAGTGCGGGTGGCTGGCGTCGAAGCTGATCGTGATGGGGGTACCGGCACGGGTGCGGTGCACGGTGACCGGCAGGTGCGGCAGGACGAGCTCGGCGATGAAGGCGTGGTCCAGGACCGCCTCGAGGTCGGCGTCAGCGTTGACCGCGTAGTAGTCGAAGCCCACGTCATCGGTGATGCCGAGGGACAGCAGTCCGCTCAGCGCGCTGTTGCGCGGGTCGAACTCGCAGTCCAGGAAGGTGGTGCGGGTCATCGCGGCGGGTTCTCCTTCGTCAGGACGCGCAGGACCTGGGCGGCCAGGCGCGGGGTCAGCTCGAGGACGGCCAGCGGGTACAGCCAGCACGCGGCGATCACAGGAGCTCGTCGAGGATGAAGGCGCCGAACCAGACCAGGACGGCCACGCCGAGCCCGACCACAGCGGTGAGCGCGCCGTCGGTGGTGAGGACGTAGGTGAGGTATGAGGCCAGGGAGCCAAGGCCCAGGCCCAGCAGGAAGCGCAGCATCGTGTGGATTTCCGTTTCGGTTCAGGTGGTGACGGCGTGCCCGAAGGCACCGGCCACGGCGGCGAACAGGACGCCGAGCAGGGCGAGCAGGGCCGCGGCCGTCCGCAGGAGGTTGTAGACCAGGGCGGCGAGGCATCCGGTGGCCTCGGCGAGGGTGGTCAGCGGGTCGGTGTTGCCCAGGCGGGCGAGGAGGGCGATCGCCAGGGTGTAGCCGACGACGCCGAGACCGAGCTGCCATCCCAGGCCCAGGCCGGTGTCCGCGGCGATGCCCGCGGCGGTACGGGCCACGATCAGTCCGGCGGTCGCGAAGAGCATCGCGAAGAACACGTCCCTCACGCGCTTGGCGCGGGGGGCGGCCTGGGTGCGGAGTGCGGCCAGCGTCATGAGGTCCTCCGGGAGAGGCCGGGAAGGTGCCGCGCTCCGGGGGGAGTGGGGCGCGGCACCCCGGGGGTGCAGGGCCCCCGGGGGGCAGGGGCCCTGCGAGACAGACACTAGACGAAACCCAATACACACGCAACATGTAGGCGTGAGGGCGGACAGGGACGGGACCGGTCCCCGAAGGGAGAACCGGCCCCCTCAGCCCGGAAGTTCGAGGCCGGCACGCTGCGGCGCTTCGAAGGCACCGAGCCCTTCGCGGAGCATCTTCAGCGCCTCCGCCAGCCGGGCCTCGTGCGTGGCCATCTCCTCGATGAGGCACGCCGCGCGGCGCCGGGCCCTCTCCTGCTGGAGGTGGGGGCGCGCGAAGGCCGCCAGCGCAGCGGCGGCTTCCTTGGTCGACACCGCATCTGCCCAGGACGTGCCGGGGACCAGCCGCCCGCCGAGGGCCTCCTCGAGCGCGGCCAGCAGCCGCAGCCGCTCCTGTACGCCTGGGTCGAGCGCGGCGCCGACCTCCTGCCGGAGTTTGTGCAGCTGCTTCTGGTACTGGTCGCCCAGCTCCTCCCGCTGTCTGCGCAGCGCGGTGACGCGCACCGTCTCGGTGCGGGTCAGGAGCGTCACCAGCAGTTCGGGGGTGATCTGTGGTGTCCGCACCGCGGGCTCGACCACCGTGTGGAACCTGCGCCCGCGGCGCTTGGGCACCAGCATCCCCCACCCGCGCGGGAGCTCCTCGGGCCTGGCGACCGACGTGTTCGGCACGACCAGCCAGAAGCGGGTGCAGTGCAGCCACCATGCCTCGGCCTTGCCCGGATCGCGCTTTTCCCGGAGCCAGTCGGAGCGCTGCGTCTTAATCTCGCAGACGTCGATCTCGCCACTGCCGCGCGAGGCCCAGGTGCCGATGTGTACCGCGTCCGCGCGCCGCGTGGAGCCGCCCGGTGCCGTCACCTCGGTCAGGAACACCGCGCCGGGCCATTCCTCCCCCGGCTTGATGAAGTGGTCGCGCAGCATGTGCCGTAACCGATCGGTGGGCACCGTCCCGATGCCGCGCGGTGCCCGGCCACCGCGCGGGACCGCGATGGCGGTCTGCTCCGTGCCCGCGCTCACCGCGGGCCTCCGGCTGCGGCGAAGGCGGCCGCGATCGCGATGCACACCTTGTGCCACGCCTGGTCGTACCGGTATCCGGCCTGCGGGTCGCGGAGCATCCAGGTGCCCTTGCCCAGCCGGTGGGCCAGCCGCACCATGCCGGTGGTCTGCATCTCCTTGGGGTCCTCGCCCCACCGTCCGCCGGAGCGGTCGGCGAGGTAGTGGGTGCCCGCTGACAGCGCGAGCCCGGCGGCCGCGTACCGCCAGTTCAGCCGCAGGCCCAGGCCCCGGTCGGCGAGGAGCAGGGCGGCTGCCTGCACGGCGGTGTATTCGGCAACGTGTCGTGCACAGGCACGGCGGCCGTCGGGGCCGGGCAGGCCCTTGGCCACCGCGTGGGAGTCCCGCTGTACGAGGTGGTCGGCTCCCTCGTGTGCCGCGGTGAGCACGGCGTAGCAGGAGGGGAAGCGCAGGGCTGCCGTCGTGACGGACAGGCGGTGTGTGGTCTTCATGGCGTTGGCCTCCTGGTGGGTCTGGCGTGGACGCTCGGGTCAGGGCGCCTTGCGTCGGCGGGCCTTGTAGTCGCGCTGGTAGTCGCGCTTGGCCTCCTTGCACGGCTGGCACGGTTCCTCGAACTGGCGCAGGTGGCGGTGGTAGGCGGCGAGGGTGCCGCAGGGCTTCAGGACGCGGCCCGACTCCCGCCGGCGCCGCTGGGCGGAGTGCCGGCGGCACGCCTCCCGGCAGGCGGGGCAGGCCTGCTCCTGGGCGCGCCGGTGCCGCTTGTAGCCCGCGATGGTGCCGTGCGGCCAGTCGCTTCGGTCGCTGGCCTCGGGCTGCGGGTCCTGCTGGGGAGGCAGGTTCTGTTGGGGCAGGTTCTGCTCGGCGACCATCAGGAGCGTGGCGGCCTGCCGGGCGGACAGCGCCACGTGCATCTTGCGGGCGGCGACCAGCATCGCCTCCACGGCCTGCGCCCGCGCGGGTTCCCGTGTCTTCTCGGCAACGGCCGCACGGTGCGGCATCTGCACAACCGTCATGTCAGGGGGCAGGTCCCTTCTGCTAAGTGGGAGGGGGTGGGCAGGCCGTCGTGCGAGGGCGGAGCAGAACCGTGGCGTGGCCGGGGGGGGGGGGGGGGGCGGGCGGGCGGCCCCGCCGCCCGCCCACCCCCGGCGGCGCGGGGCGGGGGGGCGGGCGCCCCCCCCCCCCCGCG
>NZ_JASCXL010000180.1:0-12561 GCF_030010595.1 Streptomyces sp. CC224B
AGTTGACTGGTACTAATAGGCCGAGGGCTTGTCCTCAGTTGCTCGCGTTCACTGTGTTGGTTCTGAAACCACGAACAGCCGTGTCGGCTGAACAATCACTACCTAACTGAAGAGAGTGCTTGTTCGCTGCCCTGTTTGAGGTCCCGCTTCGCGGCGGGAATTCATAGGGTTTCGGTGGTCATAGCGTAAGGGAAACGCCCGGATACATTCCGAACCCGGAAGCTAAGCCTTTCAGCGCCGATGGTACTGCAGGGGGGACCCTGTGGGAGAGTAGGACGCCGCCGAACAATTTTTGGAGGACCCTTGGTCCCAGCGTTCACGCTGGGACCAAGGGTCCTTTTTGTTTTGCCGAGGAGCGCAGACCACGCGGCTGCGTCAGAATGACTGCGGTACCGAAGACTAGGAGTCACCGATGTCCACCAACTCTCCCGACGAGCGTCCGGAGCGCGACCAGCGCCGCCGGGACGGTGGTGACCGGGGCGGATACCGCAGCGGACCGCGCCGCGACAACGACCGCGGGTTCCGTCGCGACGACCGCGACCGTGGTGACCGAGGCGGCTTCCGCCGCGATGACCGGGACCGCGACCGTGACCGTGACCGGGGTGACCGCCCCGGCTTCCGCCGCGACGACCGGGACCGTGGCGACCGCGGTGACCGTGGTGGCTTCCGCCGGGACGACAACCGCGGCGGCGGCTTCCGCGGCCGCGACGACCGCGGCCGCGACGACCGGGACCGCGGTGACCGGGGTGGCTTCCGGCGTGACGGTGACCGCCCCGGCTTCCGTCGCGACGACCGTCGTGACGACCGTGACCGGGGCGATCGCGGAGGCTTCCGCCGCGATGACCGGGACCGCGGCGACCGCGGCGACCGTGGCGGCTTCCGCCGCGACGACCGCCGGGACGACCGGCGGGACGACAGGCGCGACGACCGCCGCGATGACCGGCGTGACGACCGTGACCGGGGCTTCCGCCGTGATGGCGACCGGCCGGGCTTCCGTCGCGACGATCGCCGGGACGACCGCGACCGCGGTGACCGTGGTGGCTTCCGCCGGGACGACAACCGCGGCGGCGGCTTCCGCGGCCGCGACGACCGCCGTGACGACCGCGACCGTGGCGACCGCAGTGACCGGGGTGGCTTCCGGCGTGACGGTGACCGTCCCCCCTTCCGTCGTGACGACCGGGACCGCGACCGCGACCGTGGGTTCCGGCGCGACGGCGACCGGCCGGCCTTCCGCCGGGACGACCGGCGGGATGACAGGCGGGATGACAGGCGCGACGACCGCCGCGACGACCGCGACCGCGGCGACCGGGGTGGCTTCCGTCGCGACGACAACCGCGGCGGCGGCTTCCGTGGCCGCGGGCCGGGGCGTGACGACAGCCGTGGACGTCCGGGCGGCGGCTTCCGGGGGCGTGACGACCGGGGTCGTGACGACCGGGGCGGGTTCCGGCGTGACGACCGCCGTGATGACCGGGAGCGCGGCGACCGCGAGCCGATCAAGCGGCTGCCGATCCCGGAGGACGTCACCGGCGAGGAGATCGACAAGGACGTACGGCAGGAGCTGCAGAGCCTGCCGAAGGGCCTCGCCGACGACGTCGCCAAGAACCTGGTGATGATCGCCAGGCTCATCGACGAGGACCCCGAGCAGGCCTACGGGTACGCGAAGGTCGCGCTGCGGCTCGCGTCGCGCGTCGCGGCCGTGCGCGAGGCCGCGGGCTTCGCGGCGTACGCGAACCAGAAGTACGGCGAGGCGCTCGCCGAGTTCCGGGCCGCGCGGCGCATGTCCGGCGGTGTGGAGCTGTGGCCGGTCATGGCGGACTGCGAGCGCGGCCTCGGGCGGCCCGAGAAGGCCCTCGACATGGCCGGGGCGCCCGAGACGCACAAGCTCGACAAGGCCGGGCAGGTCGAGATGCGGCTCGTGGCCGCCGGGGCGCGGCGCGACATGGGCCAGCTCGACGCGGCGATCGTCACGCTCCAGAGCCCCGAGCTGGCGTCCAACGCGGTGCAGCCGTGGACGGCCCGGCTGCGGTACGCGTACGCCGACGCCCTGCTCGCGGCCGGCCGTGAGGACGAGGCGCGGGAGTGGTTCGCCAAGGCCGTCGAGTCCGACAAGGACGGCAGCACCGACGCGTCCGACCGGCTCGCCGAGCTGGACGGCGTCGAGTTCGTCGACGCCCTGGCGGCGGACGCGGCGGACGACGACGTACCGGTGGAGCGGGAGGACGACGAGGCGCGGACGTCCGCCGACGGCGACCGCGACGGTGCCGTGGACGGCGTCGTCGACGGCCGGGAGCGGGACGAGGACTGACGACCGGTGCCCACAGCAGGAGGGCAGCGGTAGCACAGGGGCGGACTTCCGAGCGGAGGTCCGCCCCTGCGTCGTGCCGTACCGGCGTACGGGGAGTGTCTAGAACGCCAGGTCGCGGAGGACGACGCCGGTGGCAGGCTTCGGGCCGAAGGACGTGGACTTGCGGGGCATCGTGACGCCTTGGCGGGCCAGGTCGCGGACGACCTCCTCGCGGACGGGGTGCATGAGGACGGCCGTGCCGCCCTCGCGTTCGGCCTTCTCCACCGTCGCCTCCGTGTGGTGGATGTACGCGATGTGCTCGGGCGCGTCCGGGATGTGCCAGACGTGGTCCAGGAGCGTGGCGTGCAGGACCGTCGCGTCGAGGGTGCGCCAGGCCTCCGGGCGGTCGGCCGGGACCGTACGGGCAAGGAGGTCGGGCGACGGGCGGTCCACGAGGTGGAAGGCGCCGTCTCCCGCGAGGAGGAACGCGTTGCCCTCCGCGGCGGCCGCGGCCAGCGTGTCCATGGCCTTCGGAAGCGGGCACTCCAGCGTGCGGACGCGGAAGGAGCCGGTCAGGGACGCCAGGGCGTCGGCGACCGGCAGGCGGTGGAGGTAGCGGTGGATGGCGCGGACGCGCAGCGGATAGCGGGCCGTGTCCACGAGCAGGACCAGGCCGAAGTCCCAGGGGCTCGGCGACGCGTGCTCGCCGCGCAGCCGCAGGTAGGTGGCCCAGCGGTGGTGGCCGTCGGCGATGAGGGCCTGGTGGCGGGCCAGATCTGACCGGATCTCGGCGATCTCCGCCGGGTCGGTCACCGCCCACAGCCGGTGGTGGAAACCGTCCTCCGTGGTCGTCGAGAGCAGCGGCTTGTGGTGCACGGCGCGGTCTATGGCGGCGTTCGCACCGCCCGCCCCGGTGTCGCCGCGGTAGGTCAGGAGCAGCGGTTCGAGGTTCGCCGCCGTCGCGCGCATCAGGGCGGCGCGGTCCTCGATGACGTGCGGCATGACGTCCTCGTGCGGCAGGACCACGCCGTCCGCCGGCGCGGACAGGCGCAGCGCCCCGATGATGCCGCGCTGCAGGATGTCGCCGTCGTGCTGCTCGTACACGTACAGGCCCGGCAGCGGGTCCGGGGCGAGGACGCCCTCGCCGAGCCAGTCGTGCAGGGTGTCGGCGGCCTGCTGGTCGCGGGCGGCCTGGGTGGTGGCCTGCGGCAGGATGAGGCGGACGATGTTGTGCGGGTCGGACGACTCCAACTCCAGGAGCCCGTCGGGCCGGACGACCACGTCGTACGGGGGCGAGGTCACAGCGGCGAGACCGCCGACCCGCTCGGGGTCGTAGCGCACACCCCGGAACGGGATCAGGTCGAGGCCGTGGACGTCCGTGTGACCCGCTGTGTTCATTAGTGCATCGTAAGTGTGCCGATGACATGCGCGATGATCGGTGTAGTGGATCTCACGAGGAGCGATACGTAATGAGCCAGACCCGCGGCCAGAGCGCCCGAACCCGGCCCGACGGCAGTACGCGCGCGCTGCACGAGGCCTACGACACGGCGCTGCTGGACCTGGACGGAGTGGTGTACGCGGGCGGGCACGCGATCGCCCACGCCGTGGAGTCGCTGGAAACGGCCCGCTCGGCCGGTATGCGCTTGGCGTACGTGACGAACAACGCGCTGCGCACCCCGGACGCGGTGGCCGCGCACCTCACGGAACTCGGCATCCCCGCCGAGGAGACGGACGTGATCACCTCGGCGCAGGCCGTGGCGCGGCTCATGAGCGACCAACTCCCCGAGGGTGCCCGGGTGTTGGTCATTGGCGGCGAGGGGCTGCGGGTCGCTCTGCGTGAGCGGGGCCTGGAGCCCGTCGAGTCCGCGGACGACGCGCCGGACGCGGTGGTGCAGGGGTACGGCGGACCCGACCTGCCCTGGGGGCGGTTCGCGGAGGCCTGTTACGCGATCGCGCGGGGTGTGCCGTGGTTCGCGTCCAACACCGACCTGACCATTCCCGGCGCCCGCGGGATCGCGCCGGGCAACGGGGCCGCGGTGGAGGTCGTGCGCATCGCCACGGGTGCCGAGCCGCAGGTGGCGGGCAAGCCGCTGCCTCCCATGCACCGGGAGACGATCCTGCGGACCGGGGCGGAGCGGCCGCTGGTGGTCGGGGACCGGCTCGACACGGACATCGAGGGCGCGTTCAACGGCGGCGTGGACTCGCTGCTCGTCCTCACGGGCGTGACGGACGGGGCGCAGCTCCTGGCCGCGCGGCCCGAGCACCGGCCCACGTACGTCGACGCCGACCTGCGGGGCCTGCTGACCGGGCAGCCCGAGGTGGTGGACGCCGAGCGCGGCGTCGCCTGCGGGGGATGGGTCGCCGCGGTGCGGGGGGACGCGCTGGTGGTCGAGGGCGAGGGGCCCGCCGTGGACGGGCTGCGCGCGCTGTGCGGGGCGGCCTGGGCGCACGCCGGGGAGGGCGTCTGCGACCTGGACGCGGGGAAGGCGCTGTCCCGGCTGGGGCTGTGAGGGCCCGCCCGGGGGGGGAGCCGAGGAGGCGTGGCCCGGGGAAGCCGTGGACCCGCCCGCCGTGGACCCGCCCGCCGTGGGCCGGGAAGCCGTGGACCCGTCGGGCAGGGGAGCCGTGGTCCGAGGAAACCGTGTACCAGCCGTGGTCCGAGGAAACCGTGTACCAGCCGAGGGCGGGGAGCCGCGGGCAGGCGGAGGGGTGAAGTCCTGCGGCAGGGGACGTCGGCCGAGGCCAATGGGAGGGTAGGCTAACCTAACCGCGTGTTGGTCGACAGTCCCCCCGAACCGAGCGCGGACACCGCTCCCGCGCCGCCCGCCCGCCGCGTCCTGCGCGGCGCCGGGCTCGTGCTCTCCGCCGTCCTGCTGCTGGCCGTGGTCCTCGCCAGCATCGCCGTCGGCGCCAAACAGCTCTCCCTGGGACAGGTGTGGCACGGCCTGTTCCAGGACTCGGGGACGTACGCCGACGTCGTCGTCGGCGAGCGGGTCTCGCGCACCCTGCTCGGACTCCTCGCCGGTACGGCGCTCGGCCTGTCCGGCGCCGTCCTGCAGGCGCTGACCCGCAACCCGCTGGCCGACCCCGGCCTGCTCGGCATCAACATGGGCGCGTCCTCCGCCGTCGTCACCGCCATCAGCTTCTTCGGCGTCACCTCGCTGAGCGGCTACGTGTGGTTCGCCTTCGCGGGGGCGGCGATCGTCGGTGTACTCGTGTACACGCTCGGCGGCACCCGCAGCGCCACGCCCGTGCGGCTCGCGCTCGCCGGTACGGCCCTGACCGCCGCGCTCTCCGGCTATCTGCAGGCCGTGATGATCACGGACAACGCCGCGCTCGACAAGATGCGCTTCTGGACGGTCGGCTCCCTGGCCTCGGCCAAGACGGACACCATCCAGCAGGTGCTGCCCTTCCTCGCGGTCGGCATCCTGCTCGCGCTCGGCCTCGCCCGGCCGCTGAACGCCCTCGCCATGGGCGACGACACCGCCCGCGCCCTCGGCGCCCACCTGACGCGCACCCGCGCGCTGTCCATGGCCTCCGCGACCCTGCTGTGCGGGGCCGCGACCGCCGCCTGCGGGCCCATCATGTTCGTCGGCCTGATGGTGCCGCACGTGGTGCGCTCCTTCACCGGGCCCGACATGCGCTGGATCCTGCCGTACGCGGCGCTCCTGTCGCCCGTGCTGCTGCTCGGCGCCGACGTGCTCGGGCGCATCGTGTCGCGCCCCGCCGAACTCCAGGTCGGCATCGTCACCGCGGCCGTCGGCGCCCCGGTCTTCATCTTCCTGGTACGACGGCAGAGGATGGCCAAGCTGTGAAGGCGATACGCACCCGGGGCGGCCTCTCCGTCCGCCTCGACCTCCGCACGGCCGTGGTCGTGGCACTGCTCGTGGCCGCCGCGCTGGCCGGGGGCGTCGTCCTGATCGGCACCGGCGACTTCGACATCCCCGCCGCCGACGTCGTCCGCACCCTCTTCGGCCAGGGCGACGCCGGGCAGGACTTCATCGTCAACGAGCTGCGCCTGCCGCGGGTCCTCGTCGGCCTGCTCGTCGGCGCGGCCCTCGGGCTCGGCGGCGCGCTGTTCCAGTCCATCGCCCGCAACCCGCTCGGCAGCCCCGACGTGCTCGGCCTCGGCCAGGGCGCCACCGCGGGCGCGCTCCTGGTGATCGTCGTCTTCTCCGGCAGCGCCGCGCAGGTGGCGGGCGGGGCCCTCGTCGGCGGCCTGGTCACCGGCGCCGCGATGTACGTGCTCGCCTGGAAGCGGGGTGTGCACGGCTACCGCTTCGTCCTCGTCGGCATCGGCATGAACGCCTTCGCCGTCGCCCTGAACGGCTATCTGCTCACCAAGGCCGACTTCGTCGACGCGGCGCGCGCCGTCGTGTGGATGACCGGCTCCCTCACCGGCCGCGACTGGGAGCAGGTCTGGCCGCTGTTCTGGCTGTGCGTCGTGCTGCTGCCCCTCGTCGTCGCGCACGCCCGTCCGCTGCGCATGCTGGAGATGGGCGACGACGCCGCGTACGCGCTCGGCGTGCCCGTCGAGCGCACCCGCCTCGTCCTGATGGGCTCCGCCGTGCTGCTCACCGCGGCCGCGACCGCCGCCGCCGGACCCGTCAGCTTCGTCGCGCTGACCGCGCCGCAGCTCGCCCGCCGCCTGACCCGCTCGCCGGGGCCGAACCTGCTGCCCGCGATGTGCATGGGCGCCACCCTCCTGATCGTCTCCGACTGGGCCTCGCAGCGGGTGTTCGGCGCGGACCAGCTCCCCGTCGGCGTCGTCACCGGGGTGCTCGGCGGCGTCTACCTGCTGTGGCTGCTCGTCACCGAGCGCAAGGCCGGGCGGATATGACACCCCGCCCCGCCCTGTGCCGGCTCACGGCACCGCGCCGCGCCGCCGCCCGGGTCACGGCACCCCGCCCCGCCCCTTCCCCCGTACCACCCCGCTACCAGGAGCGTGCCCTGTGAACCGGCTCATCGCCGACCACGTGACCCTCGGCTACGACCAGCGCGTCATCGCGGAGAACCTCTCCGTCGAGATCCCCGACCACTCCTTCACGGTCATCGTCGGCCCCAACGCCTGCGGCAAGTCCACGCTCCTGCGCGCCCTGTCGCGGATGCTCAAGCCCACGGCCGGACACGTACTCCTGGACGGCGACCTCATCCACGCCATGCCCGCGAAGAAGGTCGCGCGCACGCTCGGCCTGCTGCCGCAGTCGTCCATCGCGCCCGACGGCATCACCGTCGGCGACCTGGTGGCCCGCGGCCGCTACCCGCACCAGGGTCTGCTGCGGCAGTGGTCGGCCGACGACGAGCGGATCGTGCGCGAGTCCATGGAGTCCACGGGCGTGGCCGAACTCGCCGACCGGTACGTGGACGAGCTCTCCGGCGGCCAGCGCCAGCGCGTGTGGATCGCGATGGCGCTCGCCCAGGAGACGCCGCTGCTGCTGCTCGACGAGCCGACCACGTACCTCGACATCCAGCACCAGATCGACGTCCTCGACCTGTGCGCCGAGCTGCACGAGGAGCGGGGCCGCACGCTCGTCGCCGTCCTGCACGACCTCAACCACGCCGCCCGCTACGCCACGCACCTCATCGCCCTGCGCGACGGCGAGGTCCTCGCCGAGGGCGCGCCCTCCGACATCGTCACGGCCGAACTGGTGGAGGCCGTCTTCGGCCTGCCCTGCCAGGTCATCGACGACCCGGAGACCGGCACGCCCCTGGTGGTCCCGGCGGCCCGGCGCGCCCGCAGGACGGCCGCCGCCTCCTGAGCCGGGCGGCCGGGCCCGGGCCGGTGCTACAGCAGCTTCCTGAGCCGCAGCAGGTCGCGGAAGCCCGCGTCCAGGCGGACGCGGCCCGCGCCCCACGCCTTGGCGAAGTTCAGCCGCCCGTCCACCAGGGCGACCAGGTCGTCGCCCGACAGGGCGAGACGGATCTCGGCCTTCTCCCGCGGGGGCCCGGGGTGGTGGCCGTCGACGTCGATCCGGCCCTGGCGCAGGCGCCCGGTGAAGGTGACGTCCATGTCCGTCAGGTGGCAGCTCAGGGATCGGTCGAGCGCCGCGGCGGCACGTACGTCGCCGTCCGCGCCCGCGAGGTTGTCCGAGAGGGTGTCGAGTGCGCTGCGGCACTCAGCCAAGGTCGCCATCGTGATCGACGGTACCGCAGGGCTTCGATGTAGCGTCGTGCCATGAGCGACTCGACGCCGGGCCCGGAGCCCGAGTCCCCCGAGCTTCCCCAGGTCGCGCAGGAGGCGGGAGCCGCGGTGCCGCCCTCGTCCGGCGCCGCCGGGGACGCCTCGCAGGAGCCCGCCGCGCCCGCCCCCCTGGGCGTGCCGCGCGACCCCACCGGGCACGCGGACGTGGACGCCTTGCTCGACCGGCTGGGCGACGCCGACCACCTCGCCACGGACGGCCACGTCGAGGTGTACGAGGATGTCCACCGGGGCCTGCGCGACGCGCTGACCGCGCTGGACGCACCGCAGGGCCCTCCCGCGCCCCGGCCGGGAACCCCGCAGACGTACGACAGGAGCTGAACCGAACGTGGCAGGAGTGGCACGCCGCCGCCTCGACGCCGAGCTGGTGCGCCGGAAGCTGGCGCGCTCGCGCGAGCACGCGAGCCAACTGATCGCCGCCGGGCGCGTGACCGTCGGCAAGGCCGTCGCGACCAAACCCGCGACCCAGGTCGAGACGGCCGCCGCGATCGTCGTCGCCCAGGACGACGGCGACCCCGACTACGTCTCGCGCGGCGGCCACAAGCTCGCGGGCGCCTTCGCCGCCTTCGTGCCCGAGGGTCTCGTCGTCAAGGGGCGGCGCGCGCTCGACGCGGGCGCCTCCACCGGCGGCTTCACCGACGTGCTGCTGCGCGCCGGGGCCGCGCACGTCGTCGCCGTCGACGTCGGCTATGGCCAGCTCGCCTGGTCCCTGCAGAGCGACAGCCGGGTCACCGTCAAGGACCGGACGAACGTGCGCGAGTTGACGCTCGACCTCATCGACGGTGTGCCCGTCGACCTGGTCGTCGGCGACCTCTCCTTCATCCCGCTCGGGCTCGTGCTGCCCGCCCTGGTGCGCTGCGCCGCCCCCGACGCGGACCTCGTCCTGATGGTGAAGCCGCAGTTCGAGGTCGGCAAGGAGCGCCTCGGCAGCGGCGGCGTGGTCCGCTCGCCCGAGCTGCGCGCCGACGCCGTGCGCGCCGTGGCCCGGCAGGCGTGGGACCTCGGGCTCGGGGTGCGCGGCGTGACCGCGAGCCCGCTGCCCGGGCCCTCCGGCAACGTCGAGTACTTTCTGTGGCTGCGCGCCGGGGCACCGGAACCGGACCCGGCGGACGTCGACCGAGCCGTGGCGGAGGGGCCCCGTTGAGTCAGACCCGAGCTCGTACCGTTTTCCTCCTGGCGCACACCGGGCGGCCCGCGGCCGTCCGCAGCGCCGAACTCGTCGTGCAGGGCCTGCTGCGCAGCGGCATCGGCGTACGGGTCCTGGAGGCGGAGGCCGTGGACCTGCCGCTGCCGGACACCGTGGAGCTCGTCAAGGAGGCCGAGCCGGCCTGCCTCGACGGGTGCGAGCTGCTCATCGTCCTCGGCGGTGACGGGACGCTGCTGCGCGGCGCCGAGTTCGCCCGCGCCTCCGGCGTGCCGATGCTCGGCGTGAACCTCGGCCGCGTCGGGTTCCTCGCCGAGGCCGAGCGGGACGACCTCGACAAGGTCGTCGACCGCGTCGTCACCAAGGAGTACGAGGTCGAGGAGCGCATGACCGTCGACGTCGTCGTGCACAGCAACGGCGACGTCGTGCACCGCGACTGGGCCCTGAACGAGGCGGCCGTGCAGAAGATGTCGGCCGAGCGGATCCTCGAGGTCGTCCTGGAGATCGACGGGCGCCCGGTGACCGGCTTCGGCTGCGACGGCATCGTGTGCGCGACCCCGACCGGCTCGACGGCGTACGCGTTCTCCGCGGGCGGGCCCGTGGTGTGGCCGGAGGTGGAGGCGCTCCTGATGGTGCCGATCAGCGCCCACGCCCTGTTCGCCAAGCCGCTGGTGACCTCGCCGAACTCCGTCCTGGCCGTCGAGGTCCAGCCGCACACGCCGCACGGGGTGCTGTGGTGCGACGGGCGGCGGACCCTGGAACTGCCCGACGGGGCGCGGGTGGAGGTGCGGCGCGGTGCCGTGCCGGTGCGGCTCGCGCGGCTGCACCAGGCGTCGTTCACCGACCGCCTCGTCGCCAAGTTCGCCCTGCCCGTCTCCGGGTGGCGGGGGGCGCCGCACTGACGCCCGCGGGGGCGCGCCCCGTCCGCCGCGGGCCTCCCGCACGGCGCCCCGGCGGGGGCACCGGCGGGGGCGCCGGCCCCCACCCCGGCGGGTGACAAGCCGCACTCCGGGGCCGTCCGCCACCTGCGCCTTCACCGAACGGCCACCTGAGGACCCCAGGGCACGTCGCACGGGACCGCCCTGACCTCGTAAGGTCTAGTGCGTGTTGGAGGAGATGCGGATACGGTCGCTCGGAGTCATCGACGACGCCGTCGTCGAGCTGTCACCCGGCTTCACCGCCGTGACCGGCGAGACCGGAGCGGGCAAGACGATGGTCGTCACGAGCCTCGGCCTGCTGCTCGGCGGCCGGGCCGACCCCGCCCTGGTGCGGCTCGGCGCCAAGTCGGCGGTCGTGGAGGGGCGGATCACCGTACCCGAGGGCGCCGCCGCGGCCCTGCGCGCCGAGGAGGCCGGCGCCGAACTCGACGACGGCGCTCTCCTGGTCAGCCGCACCGTCTCCGCCGAGGGCCGCTCCCGGGCCCACCTCGGCGGCCGGTCCGTCCCCGTCGGCGTCCTGGCCGAGCTCGCCGACGAGCTCGTCGCCGTGCACGGCCAGAGCGACCAGCAGGGCCTGCTCAAGCCCGCCCGGCAGCGCGGCGCCCTCGACCGGTACGCGGGCGACGCGGTCGCCGTGCCGCTGGCCAAGTACACGGCGGCCTACCGGCGGCTGCGGGCCGTCAGCGCGGAGCTCGACGAGATCACCACGCGGGCGCGGGAGCGGGCCCAGGAGGCCGACATGCTCCGCTTCGGCCTCGACGAGATCGCGGCCGTCGAACCGCGCCCCGGTGAGGACACCGAGCTGGCCGCCGAGGCCGAGCGCCTCGGCCACGCGGAGGCGCTCGCCTCCGCCGCCACCGCCGCGCACGCGGCGCTCGCCGGCAACCCCGAGGACCCCGAGGGCGTCGACGCCTCCACGCTCGTCGCGGGCGCCCACCGGGCCCTGGAGACCGTACGCACCCACGACCCGGCCCTCGCCGCCCTCGCCGACCGCATCGGCGAGATCGGCATCCTCCTCGCCGACGTGGCCGGGGAGCTCGCCGGGTACGCCGACGACCTCGACGCCGACCCGCTGCGGCTCGCCGCGGTCGAGGAGCGGCGCGCGGCGCTCACCCAGCTCACCCGGAAGTACGGCGAGGACGTCGGCGCGGTGCTCGCCTGGGCGGAGGCGGGGGCCGCGCGCCTCGCCGAGCTGGAGGGCGACGACGACCGCCTGGAGGAGCTGACGGCCGAGCGGGACGCGCTGCGCGCCGAGCTCGCCGGGCTCGCCCGGGCGCTGACCGAGGCCCGCGTCGAGGCCGCGGCCCGGTTCGCCGCCGCCGTCACCGAGGAGCTGGCCTCGCTCGCGATGCCGCACGCGCGCGTCACCATCGACGTCCGGCAGACCGACGACCCGGACGGCGTCGAGATCGACGGGCGCACCGTCGCGTACGGGCCCGCCGGCGTCGACGAGGTCGAACTGCTCCTGGCGCCCCACCCCGGCGCGCCGGCCCGGCCCATCGCCAAGGGCGCCTCCGGCGGTGAGCTGTCCCGCGTCATGCTCGCCGTGGAGGTCGTCTTCGCCGGCACCGACCCCGTGCCGACGTACCTCTTCGACGAGGTCGACGCCGGGGTCGGCGGCAAGGCGGCCGTCGAGATCGGCAGGCGGCTCGCGAAGCTCGCCAAGTCCGCGCAGGTGGTGGTGGTCACCCACCTGCCGCAGGTGGCGGCGTTCGCCGACCGGCAGCTCCTCGTGGAGAAGACGCACGACGGGTCCGTGACGCGGTCCGGGGTGCAGGTGCTCGAGGGCGAGGACCGGGTGCGGGAGCTGTCGCGGATGCTGGCGGGCCAGGAGGACTCGCAGACCGCGCGGGCCCACGCCGAGGAGCTCCTGGCAACAGCCAGGGCCGACACCTGAGCCCCCGCTCCCTGCCGGGGGCTCCCCAATCCCGCCCCTTCCCGAAACCCCGGGGGGGCGCCCCCGGCTCCCCCCCCATCCCCAGCGCCCGCGCGAGAC
>NZ_JASCXL010000181.1:0-12438 GCF_030010595.1 Streptomyces sp. CC224B
CGGCACCGGGGCGGACGGGCTGTCCGGCGCGCCGTCCTCGGCGCGGTGGGTGGTGGGCGCGGCGGCACCCGGCCCGCCCGACGGCACGGCGGCCGGGTCCGGCGCCGGCCCGCCCGTCGTCCGGGGCGGCCGGGGCGAGGGCTCCGTACCGGGCACGCTGACGGAGCGGGGCGAACTGACCGGCCGCGCCGAGACGTCCGGGGCGTCCACCGTGCTCGCGGGCTTCTCGGTCCGGGGCTCCGGCACCGGCGGCCAGGGCGCGCCACCGGTGCCGGTGGTGAGCGTGGCGACGACCGCCGCCGCGCACCCGGCGCAGGCGAGGCCGACCAGCACGGCGACGCGGCGGTACCGCCGGCCGCGGCTCCCGGACGCGTCGCCGGACACCGGGCGCCTCCACGGGCGGAGCCGGACGCGGGACACCGGCCACCTCCGACGCCGCGAGCCGCCACCGGACCCCGGTCGGCGGTGGCCGGGGGGCCTGTCCCCGGCCACCGGTCGGCCGCGGCCCCCGGGCCCGTCGGCCGTGGGGGAGGTGGCGGAGGCGGCGGAGGGGTCCGGAACGCCGTCCATGACGCGGGTGTCGCCCAGGGTCCCCGCGGGCCCGCCCGCCGCGAGGCGGCCCAGGTCGTCGAGTCGCACCGTGGCGTCGTGCGGGTCGTACGCGTGAACCGCCGGAGCGGGGCGCGGGCCGGGCAGGCCCTCCGCCGTCTCCGCCGTGTCCGTCGTCTCCGCCGTGTCCGTCCCGGGGGCGTACCGAAGGCGCTCCGGCGGGCCCCCCGGCGGCACGGCGCTGTCGGGCACGTCCGTCGGCCTGTCCGGACCGGTGTGTTCCCGCCATTCCTCGCCGCGCACGCGCAACCCCCAAGGGACCGATGCGGGTGCGCGTACGACGCCCCGGGCACCGCCGTCCGGACCGGGCCCCCTCCCGGACCGAGCGCCCCTTTTACCGCACCGCACCCGGGCCTCGAACGTAGCGCACGCCGGTGGCGGCCGTGTTTTCGTCAGGCGCGGCTCATCATGATGAGTGCATCGGTGTCCGAAAGCCACCCGTCCGCCGGCCGGTTCAGCCATCCTTCGGCCGCCGCGACCTCGGCCGCCGCGCGCCGCAGCGCGTCGAGGCCGGGGTGGCTCGCGCCGCGCCGCCACACCAGCGACACCGGTGCCAGCGGGACCGGGTCGACGAGCGGCCGCAGCACCGCGCCGGGCAGCCCGGGGAAGTCGACGACGGCGAGGACCGGGTGCCGGTGCTTGGCCATGATCCGCGCGGACTCCTCGGGCCCGACGGCCATCGGGGCGGGCGGCGCGACCTCGATGCCCCGGCCCGCGAACAGCCGCCGGGCCAGGTCGGTCCACTCCAGGGTGCGGTCGTTGCCCGCGCCCGCGTACACCCGCTCGCCCGCGAGCCGCCCCAGCGGCACCTCGTCCAGGGCCGCCAGCGGATGCCCGTCCGGGAGCAGCACCGCCATCGGCTCGTACCGCACCGGCTGCTGGGCGAGCGCGGCGCGCAGGCCCTCGGGCAGCCCCGCGTAGCGGCCGAAGGAGGCGTCGAGCCGCCCGGCGACGATCTCGGCCGCCGCGCCCGTCAGGCCGCTCTCGAAGCGGGCCATCAGCTCGCAGTGCGGGGCGACCCGGCGGGCCCGCTCCAGGACGCGCCCGAGGGCGAGCCCCGGGGTGTTGAGGTCGACCAGCAGGGGGCGGCTCACCGCGCTCCCGCGCGCGAAGGCCGCCGCCAGTTCCTCCTGCGCCTCCAGGACCCGCCGGGCGTACGGCAGCAGCCGCTCGCCGTCGGCCGTCAGCGCGACGTGCCGCGTCGAGCGCACGAACAGATCGGCCCCCAACTCCCGTTCCAGGCGCCGCACATCACGGCTGAGCGCCTGCTGGGCGACGTACAGGCGGGCGGCGGCCCGGGTGAAGTGCCGTTCCTCGGCGACGGCGACGAAGGCGCGCAGCAGCCGTGGGGCGACATCGCGGGGCGTCCCGGGCGGTGGAGTACCCCCGGGCTGTGGAGTACCCCCGGACGGTGGAGTGACCGCGGACGGTGGAGTGACCATCCGGGGAATTTACAACGCCAGTGCGTGAATCGCTTCCTGACAGGTGTTGGACCGCTCCCGGGGGCGGCCATGAGGCTGGAGCCATGCCGCAAGCACCCTCCGACTCCCCCGTCATACCTGCCCCGTCCGCCCCGTCGTCCGCTCCCGCGGACCCCGCCCCCGGCGGCGCGTCCGCCGTGGGCGCGCGCCCCCGCCGCAACCCGTACGCCCGTCTCTTCGCCGTCCCCGGAGCCGTCGCCTTCACCGCAGGGAACCTCGTCGCGCGGCTGCCCATGGGCATGTTCAGCGTGAGCGCCGTGACGATGATCGCCGGGTCCCGGGGCTCGTACGCCCTCGCGGGGGCCGTCACCGCCACCGGTCTCGCGGCCACCGCCGTGGTCGCGCCCTGGACGGCGCGGCTCGTCGACCGGCACGGGCAGGCGCGCGTCGCGGTGCCCGCGACCGTCATCGCCGTGCTCGGCTCGCTCTCGCTGCTGCTGTGCGTGCGGTACGGGGCGCCGGACTGGACCCTGTTCGCCTCGTACGCCGCGACGGCCACCGTGCCGAACACCGGTGGCATGTCACGAGCCCGCTGGGCCCACCTCCTGAAGGGCGACGTGCGCGCGGTGCACACCGCGAACTCCTTCGAGCAGGCGGCCGACGAGCTGTGCTTCATGCTCGGCCCGGTGCTCGCGGCCTTCCTGTGCGGGACGTTCTTCCCGGAGGCGGGCACCCTGGCCGGCGCCGTCCTGCTGCTGACCGGTGTCCTGCTGTTCGCCGCCCAGCGCGCGACGGAACCGCCGCCCCAGGGGCGTTCGGGCACCGCCGCGAAGGCCCGGTCGCCGCTCCGCGCGCGGGGGATGCCCGCCCTGCTCGTCGTCTTCCTCGCGACCGGCGCCGTCTTCGGCGCCATGGAGGTCGTCACGATCGCCTACGCCGACGAGCGCGGCCACAAGGCGGCGGCGGGCGCGGTCCTCGCCCTCCAGGCGGCGGGGTCGTGCGCGGCGGGGCTCGTCTTCGGCGCCGTACGCCCGCGCGGGCCGCTGCACCGCCGCCGGGTGCTGTGCGCGGCGGCGATGGCGGCCCTGACGGGGCTGCCGCTGCTCGCCACCGCCGCCACCGGTTCGCTCGTGGTGCTCGCCGGGGCGCTGCTGTGCGCGGGCATGGCGACCGCCCCGGCGATGGTGACCAGCATGACGCTGGTCCAGCGGCTCACCCCCGAGGGACAGGCGAACGAGGGCATGACCCTCGCCGTGACCGGCCTCCTCGGGGGCATCGCCTGCGGCGCGGCGACGGGCGGCTGGACCGTGGAGCACCTGGGCGCCGCCACCGGTTACGCGGTGCCGGTGGCCGCCGCGTGCTGCGCGCTGCTGCTGACCCTGGCGGGCGGGGACGCCACGAGGCAGGGCACCCGGAAGCGGGGCGCCTCCCAGGACGCCGTCAGCAGCGGGCGGGCTTGACCCACGAGCACTCGAGGTCGCCGCCGTCCCGCTCGCCGGCGCGCCGGGCGCGCGGCTCCACCAGGACCGCCCCGTCCTCGTCGGACGTTGCGAGGGTGACGACGATCGCGTCCTCCAGGGCCTTGACCGAGGGCACCAGGTGGTTGTTCAGGACGACGCTGAAGACCAGTTCGCGTCCACCCGCGTCGGTCACGTAGCCGGAGAGGGCGGACGCGCCGGTCAGCGTCCCGGTCTTGGCGCGGACGTTGCGGGCGGCGGGCGTCCCGCACATGCGCGAGCGCAGCGTGCCGCCGACGAGCTTGTCCGGCTCGCACGCCACCGGCAGCGACCGGTACCAGTCGGCGAACCAGGGCTCGCCCTTCGCCGAGCGCAGCAGCTCGACGAGCTGGACGGCGGGGACGTTGTTCTTGCGCGAGAGCCCGGAGCCGTCGGCCTGGCGCAGCCTGCCCGGGTCGACGCCCGCGGTCTTCAGGTAGCCGCCGATCGCCGCGAGCCCGTCGCCCCAACTGCCCGGCCGTCCGGTCGCCTTGTGGCCCATGGCCTTCGTCAGGTGCTCGGCGTGCATGTTGTTGGACAGCTTCATGAAGGGGAGCAGCAGGTCCCTGAGCGGCATGGAGGCGTGCGAGGCCAGCTCACGCGCCCCCTTCGGGGTGGCCACGCCCGCTTTCGTCGGCCCGCCGACCTTCACGCCGTGCGCGGCGAGGGCGTCCCGGAAGACCGCGGCCGCGTACCGGGTCGGCTCCCAGACGGTGACCCACTCCTTGGCGGCCGCCGCCCCGGCCGGGACGGAGCCGCTGACGGTGATGGTGTTCTTCCCGTGCCGCCGCTCGACGGCGAGGGTGTTCGCGCTGCCCGCGGCGCCCGTGGTGGCGCGCAGGTCGATGTCCACGTAGTCGGTCCGCGGGGTGAGGGAGACCCGCGGCCTGTCGCCGGGCGCGGCGCCGGGCGTCACCGCGACGACGACGGTGCCCGTGTCGTAGTCCGTGTCGGGGGCGAGGCTGAGCGCGGAGATCTGCGCCGCGTAGTACGACGACTCGTCGTCGGCGCCCCAGGTGTCGCCGACGCGCCGGTCGTCGAACCGGGTGTCGTCGGCGACGAGCCGCCCCGTGACCCGCCGGACGCCGGCCGCGGCGACCTTCGCCGCCAGCGCGTCGTAGTCCTTGGCGAGGGTCGTCGGGTCGCCGGTGCCGCGCAGGTACAGGTCGCCCTTGAGCACGGAGCCCTGCCGCTTGCCGTCGGCGAGCACGTCGGTGGTGAACCGGTGGTCGGGGCCGAGGAACTCCAGGGCGGCGGCCGAGGTGAGCATCTTGGTGTTGGACGCGGGCATCAGCCGCCCGGTGGGCCGGTGCCGGTAGAGGACGTCACCGGTCTCGGCGTCGGCGACGACGACACTGGCGACGCCGCCCTCCATGCGGGGATCGCCGAGGATGGTGTCGATGGCTTCGGGGAGCCCACTGCGCTCGGCGTCGGCCCCGGCCGGGGCTCCGAACGTCAGCGAGGCGGCGGCGACGCCGAGGACGGCGGGCCAGATCCAGTGGCGCATACGGGTGTTGACGCGGCTCACGGGTCTACTCATGAACCTGGAGGATCCTGGATGCCGGTCGGGCGCGACAGTAGGCAGCACCGAAGCCGCGCTGTCGGGGGTGCGGGTGGCGGAGCCCCCGCCGTGCGCGGCGAAGCCGCGCAGACATGACGAAGGCGACGTGGCCCGCGCTGTCCGCGGGCACATGTCGCCTGTCGTCTTCGTGGAGATGGCGGGAATCGAACCCGCGTCCAACGGTGCAGAATCAGGGCTTCTCCGTGTGCAGTCCACTGCGCTTTTCTCAGCCCCGGAGATCTCGTGGACAAGTCTCCGACGGGCTCAGTCACTGTTTGATTTCCTCCCAGGCCCCGTGACCGGGCCTAGAAGTTTAGTTCCCTAGCTGATGCCAGGATCCGGGTCGGGAACAGCCCCGGGCTGACACTTCGCGCAGTCGCTACTTAGGCAGCGAGGGCGAAGGAATCGCGCTTGGTGTTGGCGATTATTGGTTGCGACATATGGTTAACGAGATCATTGCCGCTTCCTCGACACGCTTCCCCTGCTTCGACATCCGCTGTCGAAACCGATCATCCCCATGTTGTTTTTTCAATCCCCTCCGAGGAGGGCCCTCCGGAGAGGGTGTCCGTCCCGGCTGTGCGGGACGTGGTCCATCGTACGTGACCAACGTGGGACGGTGCCAGCCTATTCCGCCGGGGCCCTGAGCCCGCTCAGGCGATGCCCTGGCGGCGCCTGACCGCGGCGACCGCGCGGTTCGTCTCCCGCATGTCCTGCTTCTCCCGCAGCGTCTGCCGCTTGTCGTACTCCTTCTTGCCCTTGGCGAGGGCGATCTCGACCTTGACGCGGCTGTCCTTGAAGTACAGCGCGACCGGCACGATCGTGTGCCCGGTCTCCTGGGACTTCGACTCCAGCTTGTCGATCTCCGCGCGGTGCAGCAGCAGCTTGCGCTTGCGGGTGGCGGAGTGGTTGGTCCACGTGCCCTGCACGTACTCCGGGATGTGGACGTTGTGCAGCCAGGCCTCGCGGCCGTCGATCTGCACGAAGCCGTCCACCAGGGAGGCCCGGCCGAGCCGGAGGGACTTGACCTCCGTGCCCATCAGGGCCACGCCGCACTCGTACGTGTCCAGAATGTGGTAGTCGTGCCGCGCCTTCTTGTTCTGCGCGATCATCCGGGGGCCGGAGGACTTGCCCTTGGCCTCGGCCTTCGCGGCCTTGCGCTTCACCTTTTCCTTAGCCATAGTGCGGCCATTTTCGCACTACGAGGGGGGTCCGAGGCCAGTCAATACTGTCTCGGCCCGCTCCTGGGCGCCGTTCTCGACCTCCAGGTCCGGGGTGATGCCCCGGCCGTCGACCGCACGGCCCGAGGGGGTGCGGTAGTGCCCGACGGTCAGCTCGGCGACGGAGCCGTCGGGCAGCTCGCTCGGCATCTGCACCGAGCCCTTGCCGAACGTCCTGGAGCCCACGACGACCGCGCGGCCGCGGTCCTGGAGGGCCCCGGTGAGCAGCTCGGCCGCGCTCATCGTGCCGCCGTCGACGAGCGCGACCACGGGTCTCGCCGTGTCGCCGCCGGGCCGGGCGTGCAGCGCGCGCTGCCGCCCGCGGTCGTCGTACGTCGCCACCAGGCCGCCGTCGAGCAGCGCGGAGGCGGCGGTGGCGGCCTCGGAGACCAGGCCGCCCGCGTTGCCCCGCAGGTCCAGGAGGACGCCGGCGCCCCGGGGAGCCTGCCGCACGGCCGCGCGCACGGCCTCGCCGGAGCCCTTCGTGAACGCGTCCACCCTGATCTTCACGGCGCCCCCGGAGAGCCGGGTGACCGTCACGGAGTTTGCCGACAGGCGCTCACGGCGCACGGTCGTGCTCCACGCGCGCGTGCCGCGCTCCAGGCCGAGCGCCACCGGGGTGCCCTCGCGGTCGCCGCGCAGCAGGGCCACGACGTCCGTGACGGGGCGGCCCTTGACCTCGCGGCCGTCGACCGTGGCGAGCCGGTCGCCCCGGCGGACGCCGGCGCGGGCGGCGGGGCCGTCCCGGCGTACCTTCGCCACCTCGATACGGCCGTCGGCCGCGCGCCGGGCCCACAGGCCGACGCCCGTGTAGGCGCCGTCCAGGGCCTGCTCGAACTCCTCGAACTCGCCTTGCGAGTACACCGACGCCCAGCGGTCGCCGCTGCGGCTGACGACCTCCTCGGCGGCCTCCGCGGCCTCGGCGCCGGACTTGCCGTCGGCCATGGCCTCGGCGGCCGCGTCCGCCGCGTCACCGGCGGAGCCGCGGTCGTGGCCGTCGTCGCGCAGGGAGACGACGGAGCGGGCGGAGGGGACGGCGTTCCGGCCTTCCTCGTCGTCCTCGCTCCAGGAGCCGGTGGCCGCGCCGGCCGCGAGGACGCTCGCGAACACCAATGTCAGGGCCGCGCCGCGGCGGATGCGGCGGGGCGCGGTGAGCCAATCGGGGCCTGACATGTCGGTGAGTCTAGGACAACCACGGGCGCCGCACGGAAGGTTGACCGTCACGGCGCCCGAGGCACTCCTCACATCAGCGCCACCGCGTACCGCCGGGCCGCTCACACCTTCAGGTACTTGCGCAGCGCGAGGAAAGCGGCAAGGGCGGGCATCAGCAGGCCGATCACGAGGACCAGCGGCAGCACGGCGAACACGGAGTCCCAGCCGATGAAGTTGATCAGCGTGAGCTTCTCGGAGAGCTCCAGGCCGTGGTCGATGATGAAGTACCGGCCGAGCAGCAGGAAGCCGCAGGCGAGGGCGCCGCCGATGAGCCCGGAGACGGCGGCCTCCAGGATGAACGGCATCTGGATGTAGAGGCTGGAGGCGCCCACCAGGCGCATGATCCCGGTCTCCCGGCGACGGCTGAACGCGGAGACGCGTACCGTGTTGACGATCAGCATCAGGGCGACGACCAGCATCAGCGCCATCACCGCGAGCGCGGCCTTGTTCATGCCGTTGAGCAGCTCGAAGAGGTTGTCCAGGACGCCCTTCTGGTCCTCCACGGACTGCACGCCGTCCCGCCCGGAGAAGGCGGTCGCGACCACCTGGTACTTCTCGGGGTCCTTCAGCTTGATGCGGAACGACTCCTGCATCTGGTCCGGCGTCAGCGAGCTGGACAGCGGGGAGTCGCCGAACTGCTCCTTGTAGTGCTTGTACGCCTGGTCCGCCGTCTCGTGCTGGACGGTGTCCACGACCGACATCTTCTTGAGGTCGGCGAGGATCTGCTCCTTCTGCTCGTTGGTGACGGCGCCCTTGGCGCACTTGGGGTCCTGCTCGGCGTCCGCCTTGTTGCACAGGAAGATCGAGACGTTGACCTTGTCGTACCAGTAGCCCTTCATGGTGCTCACCTGGTCGCGCATGAGCAGCGAGCCGCCGAACAGGGCGAGCGAGAGGGCCACGGAGACGATGACGGCGAAGGTCATCGTGAGGTTGCGGCGG
The DNA here is from genome assembly GCF_030010595.1 of Streptomyces sp. CC224B. NCBI lineage: Bacteria > Bacillati > Actinomycetota > Actinomycetes > Kitasatosporales > Streptomycetaceae > Streptomyces > Streptomyces sp. CC224B. The sequence continues at coordinate 8,456 of NZ_JASCXL010000181.1, forward strand.
AGACCGACGCCGATCTCCGACAGGACGAACTGGGCGCGCATGGCGGCCTTTCGGTGGATCAGGTGGAACGGAGGGTTCCGGCAGGCGGGTCGTCGGTACCGGCGGTGTCGTCGGTACCGACGGCACCGCCGGGTGGACGGGTCAGTGCTGGTAGCCGTAGACGCCGCGGGACTGGTCCCGGACGAGGCGGCCCTTCTCCAGCTCGATGACGCGCTTGCGCATCTGGTCCACGATCTGCTGGTCGTGGGTCGCCATCACGACGGTGGTGCCGGTGCGGTTGATGCGGTCGAGCAGCTTCATGATGCCGACGGAGGTCTGCGGGTCGAGGTTGCCCGTCGGCTCGTCGGCGATCAGGAGCTTCGGCCGGTTCACGAAGGCCCGGGCGATCGCGACGCGCTGCTGCTCACCGCCGGAGAGCTCGCCCGGCATCCTGCCCTCCTTGCCGCCGAGGCCGACGAGGTCGAGCACCTGGGGCACGGACTTGCGGATCTCGCCGCGGGACTTGCCGATGACCTCCTGGGCGAAGGCCACGTTCTCGGCGACGGTCTTGTTCGGCAGGAGGCGGAAGTCCTGGAAGACGGTGCCGAGCTGGCGGCGCATGTGCGGCACCTTCCAGTTGGACAGCCGGGCGAGGTCCTTGCCCAGGACGTGCACCTGGCCGTGGCTGGTGCGCTCCTCGCGGAGGATCAGCCGCAGGAAGGTGGACTTTCCGGAGCCGGATGACCCCACCAGGAAGACGAACTCGCCCTTCTCGATCTCCAGCGACACGTCGCGGAGCGCGGGACGGTTCTGCTTCGGATAGGCCTTGGAGACATTGTCGAATCGGATCACGGATGCACCACGGGTAGCCGGGGGTAGGTGAGCGTGACCATACGCGAACCGGGTCCGGGAGCGCAGTCGGCGTCCTGAGTTGCGCGTTTTGTCGCCATGAGCGCGGCCAGGAGGGGGAGCGCCCGGTCAAAAGCGGGCCCCTCCCGGCGGAACGGAGGGGGCCGCGCCGAAATCCGCGGAAGCTGGCACAGTGGTAGGGGGAACGGTTGGCGTCCCTGAAGCGTTGGGCAGGCTGAGACTGTGCGGGAGGAGAAGCGCATGACCTTTGACAGGTTGGTGTGCGCGAACTGCGCGGCGCCTGTGAGCGAGGGCCGCTGCCCCGTGTGCCGGGCCAGCCGGGAGCGGATGCAGCAGCAGGAGGGCTCCTTCGGCGGCCTCAGCCCCGCGACGCTGATAGGGCTGCTCGTCGTCCTGATCGCGGCGATGGCCCTGCTGGCGCACCAGACCGCGTAGCGCCGGCCCCGGGGCTCCGGGACCGCGCCCGTCCGCCGACAGCGGCAGGCACGCCGCCGGAGCGTCGAAGGCTTCCCCCGCCGGATCGTCGACCAGAGCCTCGAAACCACGAGCGTCGAAACCAGAGCGTCGAAAAGGGCCCGGAGCGCATGGCTCCGGGCCCTTTCCCGCTTTTTTACCCCCGGGAGGGTTACGCGGCGGCGCCGCGGTTGCCGACCAGCCGCGGCAGGAAGCGGAAGCCGATGCCGCCCGCGATCATCGTCGCGGCACCGATGACCAGGAAGGTCACCTCGGTGGCACCGGTCTCGGCGAGCTCGCCGTCGTTCTTGCCCTGGCCCCGGTCGGCGACCCGGTCGACCTGCTGCGGGGCGGTGCCCGTGTCGGTCAGGCTGTCCTTGCCCCGGCCCTGCTCGACGACGTCGGAGCCGCCGCCCGCGGGGTCGGCGCCGTTGCCGCCGGTGACGCTGCCGCCACCACCGTTGCCGCCACCGGTGCCGCCGCCGTTGCCGCCACCACCGTTGCCGCCGTTGCCGCCACCGGTACCACCGCCGCCCGTGCCGCCGTCACCCGGCTCGGTCGGGTCGCCGGAGGGCGGGTTCGTCGGCTGCGGGTTCGTGGGCTCCGGCGGGTCGGTCGGCTCCGTCGGCTGCGGCGGCTCCGTGGGGAGCGGCGGGTCCGTGGGCCCCGGCGGGTCGGTCGGCTCCGTGGGCTCGTCCGTCGGCTCCGGCGGGTTCGTGGGCTCCGGCGGGTCGTCGTCGTCACCCGGGAGGTCCACGTCGACCCCGATGCCGTTGTCGTCGGCGGAGGCGCTCGCGCCCGTGCCGCCCAGGTCGACGCCGACGTCCAGGGCCGAGGCGGCGCCCGCGGCGGTCAGCGACGCCCCTGCGGCGATCACTGCGCCGGCGGCTATCCGCGCGATGCGGATCCGCGTCTTCTTGGTCATCAGGCTGCTACCCCCAGTAGCTGAAAACGTCAGTGAGGCAGCGCCCGGGGCCCGGGATCACGGGGCGGCTCCACGGCCCCCCGGATCACACACACCCCAGCGATACGCATGCCGCCCGCTAGCCTTTCCAGTTTCCAGAACACCGTCAAGGACGTTGCGCGCGCGATGCCCGTTATGCGCTCAGTTGACCGTCGAGCGGACATACGACTGTGACGTAAAACGCGCGGGGCACCCACAACTGGCCCCTACAGCACGGCAACCGCGGCCCCGAAGGGCCGCGGTTGCCGGGAGTTCCACACGTCGCGACGGCGGCCCCACGTGGTACCGCCGTGTCGACAAAGCGCCGAAATTACTTCTCCTGCTGCTTGCGCCAGCGAATTCCGGCCTCCAGGAAACCGTCGATCTCGCCGTTGAACACCGCTTCCGGGTTGCCGACCTCGCACTCCGTACGCAGGTCCTTGACCATCTGGTACGGGTGCAGGACGTACGAGCGCATCTGGTTGCCCCAGGAGTTGCCGCCGTCGCCCTTGAGCGCGTCCATCTTGGCTCGCTCCTCCTGGCGGCGGCGCTCGAGGAGCTTCGCCTGGAGGACGTTCATCGCGGTCGCCTTGTTCTGGATCTGCGAGCGCTCGTTCTGACAGGAGACGACGATGCCGGTCGGGATGTGCGTCAGGCGGACCGCGGAGTCCGTGGTGTTGACGCCCTGCCCGCCGGGGCCCGACGAGCGGTACACGTCCACGCGCAGCTCGGACTCGTCGATCTCGACGTGGTCGGTCTGCTCGACCACCGGCAGCACCTCGACGCCCGCGAAGGACGTCTGGCGGCGGCCCTGGTTGTCGAACGGGGAGATGCGGACCAGGCGGTGCGTGCCCTGCTCCACGGAGAGCGTGCCGTACGCGTACGGGGCGTGGACGGCGAAGGTGGTGGACTTGATGCCCGCCTCCTCCGCGTACGACGTCTCGTACAGCTCCGTCTTGTAGCCGTGGCGCTCCGCCCAGCGCAGGTACATCCGCTGGAGCTTCTCGGCGAAGTCCGAGGCGTCCACGCCGCCGGCCTCCGCGCGGACGGTGACCACGGCCTCACGGGCGTCGTACTCCCCGGAGAGCAGCGTGCGCACCTCCATCTCGTCCAGCGCCTTCTTGACGGCCGTCAGCTCGGACTCCGCCTCCGCGCGCGTGTCGGGGTCGTCCTCCTCCTCGGCCATCTCGAACAGCACGCCCAGATCGTCGATGCGCCCGCGCAGGGCCTCGGCCTTCCGCACCTCCGCCTGGAGGTGGCTCAGCTTGCTGGTGATCTTCTGCGCCTCTTCCGGGTCGTCCCAGAGTGACGGCGCTGCCGCCTGCTCCTCGAGCACGGCGATGTCTGCCCTCAGCTTGTCGAGGTCCAGGACGGCCTCGATCGACTCCATGGTCGAGGAGAGGGACTTGAGCTCTTCGGATACGTCGACGACTGCCACGACACCAGCGTAACGGCTGCGGCAAGTGTCCCCTCCGCCTGGCGGGGGCCCGCCCACCCGTGACCACCCGGCTTTGCCCGCCCGGCCCCGGCGCCCGCACTCTCCCGCCGTCGTGGTGGTCAGGGCGTCGGCGGGGCCGTGGTTTCGGGGGTGCGGGCCGGGGGGTCGTCCGTGGTGGTGGCGTACCAGGCGCCTGCGCCTATCGCCGCGGCCAGCGCCGCCCCGGCCGCGCCCAGCGCGATCCGGCGGCGCCGGGCCGAGGCCCGGTTGCGGGCGGACCCGGGGCGGGCCGCGCCCGCG
>NZ_JASCXL010000182.1:0-11957 GCF_030010595.1 Streptomyces sp. CC224B
GGTGCCCGGCCCGCCGAACTGCGGCTTAGGCCTGCGGCCAGAGCTGGAGCACGTACTGCTCGACGCCGTCGACTGCCTCGTCCTGGGACTGGACCGCTACCTCGGCCCGGCCGCGGCACTGGGCGCGCACGTTCCAGGTGCCCGGCTTGTCTGAGATGCGGACCGGTTCGGGCCATGGGCCTGCGGTCAGGCCTTGGGCCTGCAGCTGCCCTGATGTGCAGGAGATCTCCGTGACGGCGGATTCTTCCCAGTCGCCGGCTGGCTCGGCGGGTTCCTCGGCCCAGACTTCGATCGTCATCGTCGCGGTGTGCGTGTGGCCGGCGCTGGTGAAGGACAGGCGTCCGGGGTGGGCGGTCTGGAAGGGGCCCTGTTCCCAGTCTTTGGGGAAGGGGACGGGGACGTGGGTGTCGTCCCAGTCCTCCACGGCGAGGCCGTAGTAGTCGACTTCGACGGCCACTGTTTCGCGGCTGATGAGCTCGGCCATTCCGTCTGCCTCCAGGGGGTCGCGCGCAGGCTGGGGTGCCGGCGTACAGCAGAATGTGCACAGTCCTGAGGAGATGCCATCGGTCGTATGAAGCTGGCGCGGTGCCCAGGTTTACTCGGCCGGTGCCGCCAGGCGGAAGCCCACGCCGATCGCTTCGAGGTCCGACTCATAGGCGCCGTGGCGGCGGGCGCACCGGGCCAGGTCCCGGTCGTGGCGGAACGCGCCGCCCCGGGTGATGTGCCGGTCGAAGGACCAGTCCTCGCTGCTCGGCACCTCGGCGGGCGCGCCAGGGTAGGGAGCGTAGAGAGTAGAGGTCCACTCGTCGGCGTTGCCCGCCATGTCCAGCACCCCGAACGGGCTCGCGCCCTCGGGGAACGAACCGACCGGCATCGTGGTGCCGATGCCGAGGTCCACCAGATTGGCCAGGCCGGTGCGGTACTCCTCGCCCCACGGGAACTCCCGGCCGTCGTCGCCCCGCGCGGCTCGTTCCCACTCGTCTTCCGTGGGCAGCCGGACGCCGAGGCCGAGCCGCTCTCCGAGCCAAAGGCAGTAGGCCGTCGCCTCCTCCCAAGTGACCCCGATGACCGGGTGGTCCGCAGGTCTCTGTGGGACTGGTCGGCCAGTGGCCGCTGCGAAGAGTGCCCACTGGCCGACTGTGACCGGGGTGCGGGCGATCCGGAACGCCGGGATGTGGATCTCCGTGCGCGGAGCTTCTTTCCTGTACCACTCCACCGGCACCCCGGTGTCCGCATAGCGGCGGGCCACCGCCGCCACCTCGTCGACCGGCGTCCCCCGACGCAGCAACCCGGCCGGAACCTCCACCCAGTCCACCTGCTCCACCCGCATGGCTCCTCCTCGGCTCGAGCGAACAGCCTCATGATCACCTAGATGCTCGGGGCGGACATCGGCCGATAGACCTACCCCGACAGCGACCTTGGAATGAGGGCATCGGGACATCGATCAGCTGGGCTCCGGCATAACGAGAAAGGCCGCTGCCCCGGAAGGGCGCGGGCCTCGTGCTGCTGCTCAGTCGCCGAGGGGGTCGTAGATCCGCACGATGGTGACGGTGACCTGGCTGTCGTTGATGGTGATCACAACGATGAGTCGGGTGAGCCCGGCGGTGCGCATGCGGACGGCGCTGTCCGGGACCTCGAGGCCGTAGGGGTCGGTGATCTGTTCGGCTTCGGCGGGGAGCCGGTTGAAGAGGGCGATGAGCTCGGCCTGGTCGCTCAGCGGTAGTCCGGCGATCTGGCGTCGGATGCTGGGCGGGACGATGAGCTCGTAGGTCACGCCGCGTAAGTCTGCCGCTTCCTCACGTCGTCGCGCAGCCGGTTGAGGAAGTCTTCGGTGCCGCCGTCGTCGGCGTACTCCGGGGGCAGCTCGCCGTTGTGGGTCTTGGCGTATTCGAGGACGGCTTCCAGGTCGGGAACGATCTCGTCACGCCAGCGTTCGACGAAGCGCTGCCAGCGGGCGAGAACCTCGGGAAGCTCGGGCAGGGGGGTGAGGTTGACCGCGCGCAGGAAGTTCTGCCGGGTGTCCGCGTTAGGGATGGCGTGGGCGATGGCGTCGATAGTCCACGGCTGTTCGCTCATGCCGTCCTCCCTGGCTGTGGATTCACGATTCGTGATTCCGGTTGACGTTCGGATGGTACCGCCCGGCCGGGCGGCCGGGCGGGCGAAGCGGCTGATAAGGGTGCGGGCTGTGTCCGTGACCGGTGGGTACCCGTTTCCCGTGCATGGATGACCTCGATGCGCTGCCCGCCACCCCGCCCGTCGACGGCCCCGGGGCCACGCGTGTCTGCCTGGTTCCGCCGGTCCCGTGCGCCGCGGCACCGGTGGGGCGTTCCCCGCGCGATTCCTGGCCGCCGCACCCCGGGCCTCGGCGTGCGCCCCGCGCGAGTCGGCGTCGGGGTGGGCGGCCCGCCAGCGGCGCATCGCGGCGTCCATCGCTTCGCCGGTGCCGGTGAAGCCCCGAAGGACCCGCACACCGCCGCCCGGCCAACTCACCGTAACCGGAATGCTGTTCGCCGGCGCGGGCGGCCCAGCCCTCTACCGTAGACAGGGTGTCCGCAGCACCCGCTACCCGGCCCGCCGGGCCCCGCCGCCAGGCCGCCGACAACGGCTGCGGGCCCACTGGGCCGACCGGCACGCCCTGCTCCGGTTCGGCTTCTGGCTTCTCAGCCGTGGCACGACCCTGCTCGCGGCGTGCGTGGCGCTGTACGTGTTCAACGGGCTCCTGATCGGCTGGGTGGATGCCCACGAGGTACCGCTGGGGGAGACCTCGCCCGCGGTCGTCCACCCGCAGTGGTGCGCCTGGCCGCTGTCCCTGACCGGCTTGACCGTCATCGGTGCCGCGGCCGGCTACGTCATCATCGAGCAGATCCACGCCCATCACGCGCGCGAGCTCGACGACGTCCTCGACGAACCGCGCCGCCTCGCCGAACCGCCGCCCCCTGCCTCCGGGAGCGGCGGGTGATCGCGCTGCACGACGTGCACGAACAAGGCAACGACACGGTCAAGGCCGCGGTCCACGCTTTCGGCGCCCTCCACCTCACCGGCCTAGGCGGCCCGGACGCCGAACCGGACTGGAAACTGGCGGAGAAGCACTTCACCCAGGTGATCGAGACGATCATGGGAACTGCGGTTCCCCTTTCACCTGGCAGCAGGGACGGCATCGTGCGCAGGGCCGAGAACGCGGCCGTCGGCTTCCTGCCGGCCGCCCATACCCGCCACTACCGCTGCCCCATCTGCACCGAACGACAACGGCCTGGGCCACCGCTGTGAACCACCGGCCTACCCAGGCCTACCCTGGAAACGTGGTGACCGACGACGAGCGCGAACAGCACGTAGCCGCTCTCCGCGGACTGCTCTACCTCGCCTGACCCGATGCCCCCGCCGCCGTCACCGCGACCGCAGAAGCCATCGCGCAACACGGCGAGGACACACCCGGTGCGCCGGTACCCGAAGCCGCACTCCTCCGCGAGCACGGGCATTCGGACACAGTTCTTGGTCTGCGCCACGCAGACCTCCTCGCGCCGGACCAGAACCGCGATCCCGCGGCTGCTCCCGTCGACTGCGCGCCACGGGCGAGGCGGCGGTGCGCGAGCCGGCCCATGCTGCGCGTCATGGTCCAGCGGGCACGGGGTGCCCGTGAACCCGCGCGCAGGGGGCGGTGCTGGCCGGCTTACGGCTGCGTACGGTCGCGGTCGCGTGAGTGGGAGACGGGTCTCGGGAAAAAAGTTCCGCGGTGATGTCGAGAACCCGTGATCGGCTCCGTCCCCGGGGTGAACGTGACCACAATGGGTCACCGGCACCGAGGAGAAGACGATGGCCAAGTACCTGCTGCTGAAGCACTACCGCGGCGCTCCGGCGGCGGTCAACGACGTGCCCATGGACCGGTGGACGCCCGAGGAGATCTCGGCCCACATGCGGTACATGCACGAGTTCGCCGCCCGTCTCGAGAAGACCGGGGAGTTCGTCGACGGCCAGGCGCTCGCTCCCGAGGGCACCTGGGTGCGGTACGACGGCGAGGGGCGGCCACCGGTCACCGACGGCCCGTTCGCCGAGACCAAGGACCTCATCGCCGGGTGGATGGTGATCGACGTCGACAGCCAGGAGCGCGCCGTCGAGCTCGCCGGTGAGCTGTCCGCCGCCCCCGGCGCGGGCGGCGAGCCGATCCACGAGTGGCTGGAGGTCCGCCCGTTCCTGACCGCCCCGCCCACCGTCACGGAGTGACCCCTCCCATGGACGAGGCGCTGATCCGGAGCCTCACGCCGGGCGTGCTCGCCGTTCTCGTCCGCCGCGGAGCCGACTTCGCGGCGGCCGAGGACGCCGTGCAGGAAGCGCTGGTGGAGCTGGTCCGCGCGGGGCAGGACACTCCCTGCCCTGGCGGCCCCGCGGGTACGGCACCTTCCGTGCGGGACCCGAAGGGCTGGCTGGTCACGGTGGCCTGGCGCAAGTTCCTCGACCAGGCACGGGCGGACGCCGCCCGGCACCGGCGGGAGGGCCGCGTGGAGGAGGAGCCGGCGCCCGGCCCCGCGGCCTCGGTGGACGACACGCTCCAGCTCTACTTCCTGTGCGCCCACCCCTCGCTGACCCCGTCGTCCGCCGTCGCGCTCACGCTGCGCGCCGTCGGCGGACTCACCACGCGCCAGATCGCCCAGGCCTACCTCGTGCCCGAGGCGACCATGGCACAGAGGATCAGCCGGGCCAAGCGCACCGTCTCCGGCGCCCGGTTCGACCGGCCCGGCGACGTCGCCACCGTGCTGCGCGTGCTCTACCTGGTCTTCAACGAGGGCTACTCCGGCGACGTCGACCTCGCGGCCGAGGCCATCCGGCTCACCCGGCAGCTCGCGGCCGCGATCGACCACCCCGAAGTGGCCGGGCTGCTCGCGCTGATGCTGCTGCACCACGCCCGGCGCGCCGCCCGCACCGCGCCCGACGGCAGCCTGGTACCGCTCGCCGAGCAGGACCGCGGCCGGTGGGACACCGCGCTGATCGCCGAGGGCGTACGCATCCTGCAGGCGGCCCTGGCCCGCGACCGGCTCGGCGCGTTCCAGGCCCAGGCCGCCGTGGCGGCCCTGCACGCCGACGCGCCCACTGCCGCGGAGACCGACTGGGTGCAGATCGTCGAGTGGTACGACGAACTCGTGCGCCTCGCCGACAGCCCGGTCGTCCGGCTCAACCGCGCCGTCGCCGTCGGCGAGGCCGACGGGCCCCGCGCGGGCCTCGCCGCACTCGCGGCCCTGGACGCCGCGCTGCCGCGCCACACCGCGGCCGCGGCGTACCTCCACGAGCGCGACGGCGACCTGGCGACGGCGGCACGGCTGTACGCCGAGGCCGCCCACAAGGCACCCAACCTCGCCGAGCGCGACCACCTCACCCGCCAGGCGGCCCGGCTCAACGCCCGGCGGTGACCCGGGCGGGCCGGGCGGCGCACGGGCCGCGCGCGGGGGTCACCGCGGGGATCACCGCGGAGGTCGCCGCGCGGGTCACCGGTGCCCGGCGGACCGCCAGGGCTGGTGCCCGGGGCCCGTCGGGTGCGTGCCCGTGACGCCCATGACCACCGAGTACAGGCTGGTCTGCGCGGTGATGAAGAGGCGGTTGCGCTTGGCCCCGCCCCAGGCGATGTTGGCGACCGTCTCCGGGATGACGAGCCGCCCGATGAGCGTGCCGTCGGGGTCGTAGCAGTGCACCCCGTCGTCCATCGCGGCCGCCCAGAGCCGTCCGCCGTCGTCGAAGCGCAGGTTGTCGAAGCGGGCGCTTCCGCGGTCCCCGGCGTCGGCGAAGACCTTGCCGTCGGAGAGCGTGCCGTCCTCGCGCACGTCGAAGACGCGGATGTGGTTGGCGCCGGTGTCGGAGACGAAGAGCTGCCGCTCGTCGGCCGAGAACACCAGGCCGTTCGGCGCGGTGAGACCGTCGGCGACCAGGCGTACGTCGCCGGTGGCCGGGTCGATCCGGTACACGTTGTTGGCGCCGATCTCGCTCTCGGCGCGGTAGCCCTCGTAGTCGCTGGTGATGCCGAAGTCCGGGTCGGAGAACCAGACGGAACCGTCGGACTTCACCGCCGCGTCGTTCGGGCTGTTCAGCCGCTTGCCCTGCCAGCGGTCGGCCAGCACCGTGACCGTGCCGTCGTGCTCGGTGCGCGTCACACGGCGGTTGCCCTGCTCGCACGTGATCAACCGGCCCTGGCCGTCGAGGGTGTTGCCGTTGGTGTGCCCGGCCCGGCGGCGGAAGACGCCGACGGCACCGGTCTCCTCGTCCCAGCGCAGCATGCGGTCGTTCGGGATGTCGCTCCAGATCACCTGCCGGAAGGCGGGCACGTAGACCGGGCCCTCGGCCCAGCGGCAGCCGGTGTACAGCACCTCCACGGCGTCGTCGCCGTTCATGCACCGCCCGGTGCGGAACCGGTCGTCGAACATCTCGTACAGCGCGGGGCGGTCACTGCTCATGGGCTTCCTTCCACCGGTGTGCCGAATGGTCTTCGGCCGGAAGAGCAGAGTGCAGGATGGGCTATGGTCGGCACAAGGACATCCCGAACGGAGAGCTGTGGATCACATAGACCGCTCCCTGCTGGCACTGCTGCAGCAGGACGCCACCCAGTCCTACGCCGCCCTGGGCCGGGCCGTGGGTCTGTCCGCCGGAGCGGCCCATGAGCGCGTGCGCAAGCTGAGGGAGCGCGGCGTCATCCGGCGCACCGCGGCCGAGGTGGACCCGGCGGCGCTGGGCAGCGACGTCCTCGCCTACGTGATGGTCGAGTCGAACGCCTGGATGGGGGAGTCCGCGGACGCCTTCGCCGGGCTCCCCGAGATCCTGGAGGCGCACGTCATCGCCGGCAGCGCCTCGGTCCTGGTCAAGGTCAGGACCGCGACCACGGAGCAGCTCCAGGACGTGCTGCGCCGCCTCTACGCCATCGACGGCGTCAGCGGGACCCAGGCGACGGTGGTCCTCGAGACCTTCTTCGAGCGGCCGGTCGACCCGACGGCGGGGGGACCGGCCGAGGGCTGATCGGCGGAGGGCTGATCGTCGGTGGGGTGATCGGCGGTGGGGTGCCCCTGGACGGCTGCCTCTTCCGGGGGCCCGCCTAGTCCAGGGTGCGCGCCCGGGCCACCACCTCGGCCGGGGCCTTGGCCACCGAACCGGTGTCGAACGGGGGTTGCGGGTCGTACTCGGTGTAGAGCTGGATGGCCTGGGCGGTCACCTCGTCGGTGAGCAGGGCGGCCAGGCGGATCGCCATGTCGATGCCGGAGGAGACCCCGGCCGAGGTGATCACCCTGCCCTGCCGGACCACCCGCTCGGCGCTGTAGACGGCGCCGTACGACTCCAGGGAGGCGACCGCGTTCCAGTGCGTCGTGGCCGTCAGGCCCTCCAGCAGGCCCGCCGCGCCGAGCACCAGGGAACCGGTGCAGACTGACGTGGTGAAGCGGGTCCCGGCGTGGATCCGGCGCACCCAGTCGAGGAAGCCGGGGTCGGCCGACATGGTCTTGAAGCTGCCCCCGCCGGGGACGAGCAGGATGTCGCAGCGCTCCACCTCGGAGTACCGGGTCGGCACGTGCACCGGCATCGACCCCAACACGTCCTCGACCAGCCCGGGTTCGGCCGTGACGAACCGTACGGAGGCCCCGGGCACGTACGCGAGGATCTCGTACGGCCCGATCGCGTCGAGCGGCTCGAAGTGGTCGAAGAGCGGGATCACTATGTCCATGCGGCGCAGCATAGCCAGCATCCGCGCGGTGCCCTCCGGTTGTCCAAGTCCCGGGCGTTCCCTGCCTGATGGGCCGGGTCGGGTCCCGGTCGGCTCCCGCCCGACAGCCAGTCCCGGTCGGCCCTCTCCGTCGAGGCGGCGCCGGTCGGCCCCGCCGTGGCCGGAGCGCGGCGGCGGCATTCCGGTGGCGCAAAAGGGAGCCGACATTCCGCCCCCTGAGCTGGCGAGAATCAGCCATCATCGCGGCTGCGGGAACCGATCAACAGGTAGGCGGCGTACAGCAGTTGACGGTGTTGCTCTGGCGTGGGGCGGTGTGCTGCTCGCCGGCCGCGTCACCCTTCACTGAGGCCCATGTGCCACATGCGCTCCCGCTGTCACACCAGCCTCAGAACGACAGCCGGAACTCATCCCTCCCCTTGCGGTGGTGTCCGGTGGGCGCTCCCTCCCCTCCCGCACCACGCTTTTCGGCCAGTGGTCCTTGCGCCTTGTAGCGCGCTCAGCGCCCTGGCTACGATCCCGCTCTCGTTTCGCTTTCTGCACATCTCTGCACAGGTCATTCACAGTTGTGAGGGGGGTTGCGTGGAGCCGTACGCGCAGGCGGACACACCGGACCGCCGCGGCGACTTACCGCCATCCCACCCGTCCCAGGACCGCTCCCCCTCGCACGAGGGCACCGCCTCGCACGAGGGCACCACCTCGCGCAATGGCGCCACCTCACGGGATGCCGCGACCTCCAGGGGCAGCGCCCCTCTCCAGGACCACACGGCCGCCTGGGACCACGCCACCCCGCAAGGCCACGCGATCCCGCAGGACCACACGACCCCCCAGGACCACGCCACCCCCCAGGACCACGCCACCCCGCAGCACCGCACCACCTCCGCCCGCGACTTCCGCCTCTTCTGGTGGGCCAACGCCGCCGACGCGCTCGGCACCCAGGCCTCCGGCGTCGTCCTCCCGCTGCTGCTGCTCTCGCTCGGCCACTCCGCCCAGACCGCCGGGCTCGTGGCCGGTCTCTCCCTGGGCGCCGGGATCCTGTTCGGCCCGCTCGCGGCGGTCCCCGCCGACCGCGGCGCGCGCAAGCCGATCATGTTCTGGTCCGCCGTGGTCTCCGTCGTCGCGCTGGGGTCCGTCGCCCTGGCCCTCGCCCTCGGGCACCTCACGCTCCCGCACCTGCTCGGGGCCGTCCTGGTCGAACGGTTCGCCACCGCCTGCCACGAGGCGGCCTCGCGCGGCACCGTCGCGCTGGTCTGCCCGCCCGACGAGCAGCCCCGCGCGGTCGCCCGGCTCGGCGCGGCCGACCAGGGCGTGCTCATCCTCGGCCCGGCCCTCGGCGGAGCCGCCTACCAGGTCTCCCGCGCGCTGCCCTTCGTCGCCGACGCCGTCTCGTACGCCGTCGCCGCCTGCTGCGTCCGCGCGATGCGCACGGACCTGAAGGCCCCGGACTCCGCGCCCTCCGGCGGCGGCCTGCTCCGCGAGGCCGCCGCCGGGCTGCGCCTGGTGCGGCGGCAGCCGCTGCTCCGCCTCGTCCTGGTGTGGATCACCCTCGTCAACGGGGTCGCCGTCGCGCTGTACTACGCCGCCGTGTTCGCGCTGGAGCGCTCCGGCGCGGGCGCCCTGCCGCTGGGCGCCGTCCTCGCGGTCTCCGGCGCCGCGGGACTCGCCGGTTCGCTGGCCGCGCCCCGCGCCGCCGAGCGCGTCGGCGCCGCCCGGCTCCTCACCGCCGTCACCTGGCTCCTCGTCCCGCTCACCGCGGCCCTGGCCACCGCCGCCGGACCGTGGGCGTACGGGGCGCTGCTCGGCGCCGTGTGTCTCCTCGTACCGCTGCCCGCGGTGGTCCTGCAGGCGCGCGTGCTGCTGGTCACCGAACCGGCCCTGCAGGCCCGGGTGGGCGCGGTGCTCGCCACGGCGTCCGGCGGGGCCGCCGCCCTCGCCCCGGTCCTCGCCGGGCTGCTCGCGGACCAGGTGGGCACCGCCGCGCCCGCCGTCGACTGCGCCGCCCTGCTCGCCCTGCTCGCCGCGCACACCACCCGGCGCGCCGCCCTCGCGGAGGCCGCCGCGTGAGCCGCTTCCAGGTCTACCGGGCCGCGCTGCCCGAGGTGTGCGCCGCCGATCCGCGCCGGATGGTGTTCACCGCCGACGCCGACGGCCGCTGCGAGGTCTTCACCTGGGACGCCGCCGCCCGCCGCGCCCGCCAGGTCACCGACCGCCCCGGCGGCACCCTGCACGGCGCGATCGACCACGACGCCCGGGTGTGGTGGTTCGCCGAGGACGCCCGCGGCGTGGGCCACTGGCGGTTCCAGCCCTTCGAGGGCGGACCCGACCGGCCCGGACTCACCGGCGTCCCGGACGGCACCGCCCGCGGCCTCGCCGTCACCGCTCCGGCCGCCACTGGCCCGGCCGTCACCGGCCCGGCCGTCACCGGCCCGGCCGTCACCGGCCCGTCCGCCACCGGTGCCGCCGTCGCCGCGCTCGGCATCGGCCTGGACGACAGCACCACGGTCCGCCTCGGGCCACGCGGCGGCCCCGGCCGCGAGGTGACGCGCGTCGACGGTCCCGCCGCCCTCGCCGGACTCGCCCCCGGCGGCGACCTGCTCGCCCTCACCCGCGCCGCCGACTCACCTCGCGCCGTCACGGTCCTCACCCCCGACGGCACCGAGGCCGCCGTGCTGCCCGGCGACGGCCCGCACGGCAGGCTGTGGGCCCTCGGCTTCGCCCCCGCACCGGGGCGCGCCGCCGCCACGCTGCTCCTCGTCCGTGAGCGCGACGACCACTACTCCCTCGCCACCTGGACACCCGCGACCGGCACCCGCGCCCACGACTGGTGCGCCTTCGACACCCAGATCACCGCCCGCTGGTACCCGGACGGCCGCTCCGTCCTGGTCCGCCAGGACCGCCACGGCCGCTCCCTGCTGCACCGCGTCTACCTGGGCGACCGGACCCGCACCGCCGTCCCCGCCGCGCCCGGCACGCTCCTCGACGCCGCCCCGCACCCCGGCGGCGACCTGCACACCCTCTGGACCGACAGCACAGACCCGCCGCGCATGACCTCCACCGCCGGTACGCCGCTGCCCCCGCTCGGCACCGTCGCGGGCCGCGTCCCCGGCACCCTGCGGGACATCCGCACCCCCGGCCCCGACGGCCCCGTGCACACCCTGCTCAGCCTCCCCGAGGGCGGCCCCGGCCCGCACCCCGCCGTCTTCCTCGTACACGGCGGGCCCGCAGACCACGACCGCGACGCCTACGACGGCACCGTGCACTCCCTGGTCGCCTCCGGCTTCGCCGTCGCCCGGGTCAACTACCGCGGCTCCACCGGCTACGGCCCCCGCTGGCAGCGCGCCCACCGCGCCGGCGTCGGCCACACCCAGGTCGCCGACCTCGCCGCCGTGCGCGCCGACCTCGCCGCGCGCGGCCTGATCCGCCCCGGCGCGACCGGCCTGTGGGGCACCTCCTGGGGCGGCTACCTCGTCCTGCTCGCCCTGGGCACCCGCCCCGGCCTGTGGCGCGCGGGCGTCGCCGTGAAACCGGTCGCCGACTACGCCGCCGCCCACGCCGCCGCCACCCCGGCCCTGCGCGCCCTCGACGAGCGGCTGTTCGGCGGCACCCCCGCCCAGGTGCCCGCCCGCTACGCGCACAGCTCCCCGATCCACTACGCCGACCGCGTACGCGACCCGCTCCTCGTCGTCTCCGCCACCCACGACACCAAGTGCCCGCCCGCACAGGTGCGTTCCTACCTCGCCGCCCTCGCCGCCACCGGCGCCCGCCACGAGTCCCTGTGGCTCGACTCCGGGCACGACGGCTACGACGGCGGCGACCACGTGGCCGTGCTGCGCCGCGCCGTGCTCTTCCTCGACCGGGAGCTGCGCGGCACCGACCGGGAGCCGCGCGGCACCGACCGGGAGCCGCGCGGCACCGACCGTACCGACCGCCCCACCCGCACCGCCCCACCCAGACGCCCCCGTCCGCCCGGAGGGGGGTCAGCACACCGCACCGTTCACCCCTGAGGAAGGAGAGAGCCCATGCAGAAGGACGTCATCCACAACGACCCGCTCGCGGAGGACGAGACGAACCGGAAGCCGAGCGTCGGCATCACGGTCACCGTTCCGTTCCGCAACGCCGAGGACGGCGACGAGAGCGCCGAGGACTGACCCCGAACCGGCCGGTCCCCGGGCACGCCCCGGGGGCCGGCCGGCCCCCCCCCCCCCCCCCCCCCCCGCCGCCCGCCCAGGGCGGACGGGGTGTGCACAAACCCAGGTGGCCCAAAGACCAGCCC
>NZ_JASCXL010000183.1:0-11559 GCF_030010595.1 Streptomyces sp. CC224B
GCGGCGTGCGGGCGCCGGCGCCGGGCCGCGGCGCGGCGGCGGACCTGCGCGCCCGCCGTGGGCGCGGGCGCCTCACCGCTCCCGGCGAGGTCGCGCAGCGCGGCGGACAGCTCGCGCGGGGACAGGTCATCGGACACGGCCGCTCTCCTTCTCGCCGTTCCGGTCCGGGATCTCGCCGTTCCGGCGCGGGGTCTCGCCGTTCCGGCCCGGGATCTCCAGGGCGCCGGTCTCGCCGGGGGCCAGGAGCGCGGCCAGGGCCGCCCGGCCGCGGGCGAGCCGGGCCTTGACCGTGCCGGTCGGGGCCCCGGTCTCGGTGGCCACCTGCTCCACGCTCAGGTCGCACAGGTGGTGCAGCACGATGGCGAGGCGCTGGGCCTCCGGGAGCTGCCGCAGGGCCTGCACCAGGGCGAGGTGCTCCGGCCCCGGGCCCGGCGCGTGCTCGGGCGGCGGGGTGCGGCGCACCAGCTCCAGCCAGCGCCGGGCCCGCCGCCAGTGGCTGACCGCGAGCCGCATCGCGACCGTACGGATCCACGCCTCCGGGGCCTCGGCGGCGAGGAAGTCGCGCCGCCGGTCCCAGGCGCGGACGAACGCCTCCTGGACGACGTCCTGGGCCTGCCCGTGGTCCCCGGTGAAGGCGTACACCTGGCCGACGACGCGCGGGAACGCCGACGCGTAGAACGCGTCGAACTCGTCCTCCGTCATGCCGCTCCCACGGGTCCCGGAACTTCTCCGCTTCGCATGCAACCCGGTGACCCCCGGCATGCGTACAGGTCCCGTACATCGAAGCACACCACACAGGGGGGCTCTGTTGACCAGGGGAACCGCAGGAACCGCAGGAACCGTAGGAACCGCAGGAATCAGGGGAACCACAGAAACCAGGGGGATCGCAGGCACCAGGGGGGTCGCAGGAACCAAGGGGTCGCGGCGGCTCGCGGGGGCGGCCGTGGCCGGGGTCTGCGCCCTGCTGCTCGCGGGCTGCGGCGGCGGGAGCAGCGGGGGAGACGGCGCGTCCGGCGGGTCCGGTGCCGGGGAGCGGGCCGGTGCGGCGGCCCCGGCCCGGAAGGCGGTCCCGCGCGCGGAGCCGCTGCCAAAGGCGCTGCGGAAGGGCGCCGAGGTGAACGTCTCCGACGGGCAGACCGTCGGCGTCGGCATGCCGCTCTCGGTGACGTTCGCCCGCCCTGTGCCGGCGTCCGGGCGGGCGGCGGTGGAGAAGCGCCTGAAGGTCACCACGGACAACGGCACGACCGGCTCCTGGAGTTGGGTCAAGGACCGCAACCTGCACGACGGCCAGCGGATCGACTACCGCCCGAGGACGTACTGGAAACCGGGTACCAGGATCACCGTACGGGCGGGCAAGGCCATCGACAGGACCGTCACGGTGGGCCGCTCCCTGGTGGCCACGGTCGACGTGCGCACCCACACCATGACCGTCGTGAAGGCCGGGACGACCCGTCGTGTCCCCGTCACGGCGGGTGCTCCGGGGATGGACACCTGGAACGGCACGATGGTCGTCTCCGACAAGCAGCGCCGCGTCTTCATGGACTCCCGGACCGTCGGCTACGGGGACGCGTACAAGGGCTACTACGACTACGCGGTGCACCTGACGACGTCCGGCACCTACCTGCACCAGAACCCGAAGGCCGACACCTACGCGGGCCGCACCAACGTGACGCACGGCTGCATAGGCCTCGCCACGGACGGCACCGCCCGCCGCTTCTACGAGGAGGTCGTCCCCGGGGACGTCATCCGCGTGACCGGCTCCAAGGAGACGGTGGCCCCGGGGAACGGGTACGGGGACTGGAACGTGCCGTGGGACGAGTGGAAGGCGGGCAGCGCGCTGTAAGCCACGGCTGTGCCCTTGGCCGAGGTTGCGGCTGGGGTTGCGGCTGCGGCAGTGGCTGCCGCTCGGACGTGGAGGCCGTGACCGGAATCGAACCGGTGTGCTTCGCTTTGCAGGCGAATCCCTAAACCACTCGGGCACACGGCCAAGCTGTGCTCTCTTGTCGTCGACCGTAGGCGGTGGCCGTGGCCTCCTCAAGGACATGGCCACCGCTGCAACGGGACTGCCACACGCCGTTCATGAAGGTGGGCGGGGGAGCGGTGGTTGGGCAGGGGAGCGGCGGGGAAGGGAGGGCGGTCACGGGCTAGGGGTGAACTCGGGGGTGGGGTGGGGGACTTCCCGGATGCGGGCGGGGGGGGGGCGTGGCGACCATGGACGCATGACTTCTCAGTGGATCTCGCGCCGGGCGCTGGCCCGCGGCTCGGCGGCGGCAGGCGTCGCGCTGCTCGCGGCGGCGGGCGGTGTGGGCGGGGTGCACGTCGCGGCGGCCCGGGCGACGAGACAAGGCGCGTGGGACACCGAGGCGCTGCACGCCGCGCTCCGTGACCTGGCGCACCCGCCGGCCACCTCCGCGCAGCTCGCCGCCGCCCACGGCAAGGACCGGTGGTACGGCAGCACGGGCGTGACGAAGCTGGGCGGACACCGGCCGCCGCGCCCCGACGACGCCTTCCGGGCGGGCAGCGTCACCAAAACCTTCGTGGCGACGGTGGTGCTCCAGCTCTGGGCGGAGCGCCGCCTGCGCCTCGGGGATCCGATCGGGCGGCACGT
The DNA here is from genome assembly GCF_030010595.1 of Streptomyces sp. CC224B. NCBI lineage: Bacteria > Bacillati > Actinomycetota > Actinomycetes > Kitasatosporales > Streptomycetaceae > Streptomyces > Streptomyces sp. CC224B. Next base: position 2,609 of record NZ_JASCXL010000183.1, read on the forward strand.
CCCGGGCCTGCTGCCGCCCGCCTCCGCCGCCATCACGGTCAGACAGCTCCTGAACCACACCAGTGGGCTGCCCGACCACCGGGGCCTGCCGGACCTCCACACCCCCGAGGCCGCGCTGCGCCACCGCCACGACCGCTGGACGCCCCACGAACTGGTGGAGACGGTGGCCCACAGCGCCCCCAAGTTCACCCCGGGCACGCAGCAGGAGTACAGAGGCGTCAACTACGTCCTGCTCGCCCTGCTCATACAGGAGCTGACGGGCCGGCCGTACGGCGAGGAGGTCACGGCCCGGGTGCTGCGCCCGCTGGGGCTGCGCCGCACCTGGTTCCCCGGCACCGACCCCCGCCTGCGCGGCGCGCACGTCCGCGGGTACCTGCGCATGACGGACGGCTCCCTGCGTGACGCGACGACGTACGACCAGTCGAGCGCGTGGGGCGAGGGCGAGCTGGTGTCGACGGTGTCGGACCTGGAGCGCTTCCACGGGGCGTTGCTCTCCGGGGAGTTGCTGCCCCCGCCCGCCATGGACCGGCTCTTCGCCCTGCCGCCGGACAGGGTCCGCATGCCGGACGGCACCCCGGCCCGGTACAGCATGGGCCTCCAGCGGGTCCCGATACCCGGGGGTGTGACGCTCTGGGGAAAGACGGGCGAGACCTACGGCTACCGCACCCGGATGTTCGCCACCCGCGACCGGCGCGTGCGGTTCGTCCTGGCCTACACACCCACTCCGCTGACGGCGAAGGAGGACATGGTGGAGCGCGTGGTGCCCGCGCTCCCGCTCATACGGGCCTGACGCGCGGCGCGCGCTCACCCCGTCCCGCCCGGTGGCCCCATCTCCGCCCAGACCGTCTTCCGCGGCTCAGGCCCCGACTCGGTGCCCCAGCGGTCGGCGAGCGCCGCCACGAGGAGCAGCCCTCGCCCCGACTCGGCGTCCGGCTCCACCGGCCCGGGCGACCGGGGCAGGCACTCGCCCCGCGTGTCGGACACCTCGATCCGCAGCACGCCGCGGCCCGAGACCCGTAGCACCAGCCGGAAGCCCCGCCCCGGCACGTGCCCGTGCCGCACGGCGTTGCTGACGAGTTCGGCGACGACGAGCTCCACCGCGTCGATGGGCCGCTCCCAGGCCCGGAGTTGGCGCACGGCGGCATGACGGGCGAGCCGGGCACCACGCGGCGTGGACGGCAACCGGACACTGAACTCCCGCGCAGCAGCAAGGGCTTGTGAGGTCTCTGTGTTCATGCGTACCAGCGTGATGGAGCCCGCCTACGCTGCACCGCGATGCGACGTGCACGTACGGTGACTGTCCGGTCGCTGTCCGGCGCTGTCCCGGATGTCCTGGGTGTCGTACGGGTACGGCTGCGCGTTGAAGCGGGGCGGCACTGCGGAGGTGGGCGTGATGAGCGCGGACGGCGAAAGTGTGGACGAGGCGGGCTGGGACGTCGAGCCCGGCGACGAGATCGCCTCGGTGGTCGAGGCGTTGGGCCACCAGCAGAAACGGTGGCGCGAGGCCGCGGGCCTGACGGCGACGGAGTTCGGCGCCGCCATCGGCTACGGCGAGGACCTGGTCCGCAAGGTGGAGCGCGGGGCGCGCATCCCCCGCCCCGAGTACCTGGACGCGGCGGACGACGTCCTCAGGGCTCAAGGCTTCATCAAGGCGATGAAGGAGGAACTGGCGAGGGCGAGGTACCCGAAGAAGGTCCGAGAACTGGCAAAGCTGGAGGCGAGGGCGGTCGAGCTGTGCCTGTACAGCACCCACAACGTGCACGGGCTGCTCCAGACCCCGGACTTCGCCGAGGCACTGCTGCGGACGCGGCGCCCTGCACTGACGCGTAGCGAGCTGGAGCGAGCGGTGGCGGCTCGCATGGCACGGCAGGCGATCTACGAGCGTGACCCCGCTCCTGAGCTGAGCTTTGTCCAGGAAGAGGTGACGATTCGCAGGCCGATCGGGGGGACAATCGTCCTACGCCGACAACTCGAACGCCTGCTGGAGCTGGGCCAGTTGCCACACGTCGACATCCAGGTGATGCCGACGACCCATGGTGACCACCCTGGGACCGGTGGACGGATTCAGGTGCTGAAGTTCGGGGACGGCGCGGCCATCGGGCGTACGGACGACGAGTTCGGGGGCCGACCGGTGTCCGACCCCCGGCAACTCCGAATCCTCGAGCTGCGCTATGGCATCATCCGGGCCGAGGCTCTCACGCCGCGGGAGTCGATGGCTTTCATCGAGCAAGTGCTGGGAGAGACATGACGCGTAAGCCCTGCACCGGGGGTAGTGGTCGGCTGTATTGGTTCAAGAGCAGCTACAGCGACAGCAGCAATCCCAGCGACTGCGTCGAGGTCGCCCTGGAGTGGACCAAGAGCAGCTACAGCAGCAGCAACGAGCCCGGCGACTGCGTCGAGGTCGCGCCGGAGTGGACCAAGAGCAGCTACAGCGACAGCAGCGACATCAACGACTGCGTCGAGATAGCCACCACCCCGACCACCATCCACATACGGGACTCCAAGAACGCCGAGGGCCCCCAGCTCGCGTTCGCCTCGCGCGCCTGGCGCGACTTCGTGGCGCACGCGAGTGGGGGCTGACCGGCAGGACGAGGATCAGGCGGCCACGTCGTACGTGTAGTGCGGTCGGTGGTCGAGCATGTCGGCGGGGGTGGTGTCGCCCCACGGTCGCATGGGCTCGTTCAGGTCGACGACGTTGCGGGTGCCGGAGGCGGGGAGGTACGGGGAGCTGGGGTGGCGGGTCTGCCACTCGGTCCAGAGCTTGTCGACGTAGGCGTGGTGGAGCCAGAAGACGGGGTCGTTGGGGGAGGCCCCGGTGGCCATGTGGCCGCCGACCCAGACGTGGACGCGGTTGTGGAGGTTGACGCCGCGCCAGCCTTCGAGGTGGTTGCGGAAGCCGTCGGAGGCGCTGTTCCACGGCGGGGCGTCGTACGTGGACAGGGCGAGGACGGAGTCGACGTCGGCCTTGGTGGGGAGCTGGACGCCGTTGCCGCCGAGGTTGCGGCGCAGGAAGTCGCGGGCGTCGACGCGGACGTTGATGCGCCAGGCGCGGGTGGAGCCGGCGAAGGGGCCGTCGGTGACCTGGCCGTCGCGGCTGCGGCCGGTGCCGCCGAGGAAGTCGGGGGCCCAGAGGGAGGAGGCGGGGGTGCGGTCGGTGGTCCAGTCCCAGTAGGGGAGGGCGACGGAGGGGTCGACGGACTGCAGGGCCTGCTCGAACTGTATGAGGAAGCGGCGGTGCCAGGGCAGGAAGGACGGGGAGCGGTGGCCGACGCGGTCGCTGTCGTCGCGGTCGCTCATGATGAAGTCGTTGTGGGTGCTGACGAAGGAGTCGTAGCGTCCGTCGCGCTTGAGGGCGAGGAGAGCGTCGACGAAGCGGCGCTTCTCGTCGGCGGTGAGCTGGGCCTGGTTCTTGCGTACGGTCATGGTGACGGAGCTCCGGATCAGGCGGCGGACGAGGCGGGCGCGGCGAGCGGGACGAGGGCGGCGCCCTGGAGCTCGACGACGGCGGCGCGGGCGAGGGCGCGGGGTGTGGCCTGGGGCTCGTAGTGGTTCACGACGCTGATCCAGGTGCCGTCGGCGTTGCGCATGACGTGCAGCTCGTCGCCGTCGATGCGGACGGAGTAGCCGGTTCCGTGGTCCCCGTGGTGGCCGCCGCCGTGGCTGGGCTCGCCCTGGATGCGACGGCCGAGGTACACCTCGTCGAAGGAGCCGGGTTCCCGGCCGGGCTTGCCGCGGTCGTGCGGCGTGGCGGCCAGGGCCGGGCTGTGGGCGGCGACGACGGCGGTGAGGCCGGCGGCGGCGCTCGCGGCGGCGCCGAGGGCGCGGCGGCGGGTGATTCCGGTCATGCGTAAACCCCCAAGTGAGTGGTGCGAAGAGGGAGTTCCGGTGGTCAGCCGGGCTCCTGGGGGTCATGCGAACAGAGAAGGAGGTCAGGGCCGTAATCGGTGGGAAGGGTTGCCCGCCCTTACGGACGACTGCGCACAAATAGTGCAGAGTTGAACGGCGGTGATCTTGTGGTGCGTTCGCCGCATGGACAAGTAGTCAGCAAATCTTGCGTGGAAAGTGCAGGCTGAGCGCAAAATCTTCACGCCGAGCCCAGGGGTGGTGCCCGTGCTCACAAGGAAAAGGTGGCCGAAAGTCATACCGCACAGTCGTGGCGCGCACGCCCTGAGTAGTCGCCTGAGTACAGGTACTCAGGAGGTCTCCGGGGCGGGAGGTGAAGCTGAGCTGCATGACGACACCGCCCACGACGCCCTCGCCCGCCGCGCCCGCCCCCCAGTTCGTGCCGCCGCCTCCGCCGCCGTACGCCCCGGCAGGCCGCGGCCGCCGGTGGCGGGGCGCGGTCGTCGCGGCGGTGATCGCCGCGGTGGTGGCGGCGGGCCTGGGGACGTGGTGGTGGACGCGGGGCGACGACGGCGCCTTGGCGGGGCGGCCGCGCGTGACGGACACCGAGGCGGGCCTGTCGTACGGCATCCCGGAGGGCTGGAAGCACGACGGCAAGAAGAAGCTCATCGACGCCTTCACCACGGGGATGACGAAGAAGTCCCGCGAGGACGCGTACGGCAAGGGCACCGACGGCGGCTTCGTGGCCGCGGGCAAGGCGGGTCGGGTGCCGGAGGCGGCGCTGGCGCGGCAGACGGAGCGGGCGGCGCGCTCCAACGCGGTGTTCTTCTATCCCGAGGGCTCCTCGGAGCTGAAGGAGTCGAAGGCGACCACGGTGGACGGCCATACGGCCCACACGGTGGCCCTGGCGGTGAAGGACGGCGAGGGCGGCACGGCCCACCTCAGGCTGACGCTGATCATCGCGGACAGGAACCGCACAGCGTTCCTCCTGGGCCTGGGCATGCCCGGCACGGGCCCGGAGCGCGAAGAGGTCGACACGGTCCTGTCGACCGCGACGGTCCTCTGACCGAGGCCCCCTCCGCCGCACCACCGTCCTCCCGGCCCGGGGGAGCGGCGCCGCATTCCCGACGCAAGAGCCCCAGGGTGTACGACCAATGGCTGAGCTGCCACCCGTCCCCGGCCAGGGGATCTTGTCGGTGGTGGCTTCTACGCTGGCCTGCATGACCACCCAGGACCCCCGCGACACCGACGTCGTTCCCGTCCCAGCCGCTGCCGTGCCCGTCCCGGCCGCCGCGGAGGCGGTGGCGAATGCGGGTGATGCGGGGGCGGGTGAGGGCGGGGTGCTCGGGAAGGCCTATCGGGCCCTGAGCGTGGGGATCGTGTCCGTCGTGCTGCTGATCGCGTTCGAGGCGACCGCCGTGGGGACGGCGATGCCCGTGGCGGCGCGGGAGCTCGACGGGGTGTCGTTGTACGCCTTCGGCTTCTCCGCGTACTTCACGACCAGCCTGTTCGGGATGGTGCTCTCGGGGCAGTGGGCCGACCGGCGCGGGCCGCTCGGGCCCTTGACCGGCGGGATGGCGGCGTTCGTGGCGGGGCTGCTGCTCTCGGGGACCGCGGGGGCGATGTGGCAGTTCATCCTGGGCCGGGCCGTGCAGGGGTTCGGCGGCGGGCTCGTCATCGTGTCGCTGTACGTGGTGGTCAGCCGCGCCTATCCGGAGGCACTGCGCCCGTCGATCATGGCGGCGTTCGCGGCCGCCTGGGTGGTGCCGTCCGTGGTCGGGCCCCTGGTGGCGGGCACGGTGACCGAGCACCTCGGGTGGCGGTGGGTGTTCATCGGGGTCCCGGTGCTCGTCGCCGCGCCCCTCGCGCTCGCGCTGCCCGCCGTACGGCGCACGGCGTCGGGCCCGCTCGACCCGGCCGAGCCGGACGGCACCACCGCGTTGCCCACTCCGGCTGAGCCGGGCAGCACCGCCGCCCGGTCGGGGCCGCTCGCCCCACTTGCGCCGCACGGCACCGCTGCCCCGGCCGGTCCGTCCGCTCCGGCTGAGCCGGACAGCACTTCCGCCCCCGCCGGTCCGCTCGCTCCGGCCGTGCCGGACAGCCCCACCGCGCTGCCCACTCTGGCTGAGCCGGGCAGCCCTGCCGCCCCCGCCGGGCCCCTCGCCACAGCCGGGCCGACCAGCCCCGCCGGACCCCCCGCCCCGGCCGAGCCGACCAGCCCCGTCACCCCGCCCAAGCCGGACGCCCCGCCCAAGCCGGATGCCAGCCCCGCCGCCCCGGCCCCCGCCACCCCGCCCGACCCCCTCGACCGCCGTCGCATCCGCCTCGCTCTCGGTATCTCCCTCGGCGCCGGGCTGCTCCAGTACGCGGGTCAGGATCTGCGCTGGCTGTCCCTGGTGCCGCTGGTGCTGGGCGCCGCCGTGCTCGTGCCGTCCGTGCTCGGGCTGCTGCCCCGCGGCACCTACCGGGCCGCCCGCGGGCTGCCCTCCGTGGTGCTGCTCCGGGGCGTGGCCGCGGGCTCCTTCGTCGCCGCCGAGTCCTTCGTGCCGCTGATGCTCGTCAGCGAGCGCGGGCTCTCGCCGACCCTCGCGGGGCTCTCCCTCGCCGCGGGCGGTGCCACCTGGGCGCTCGGCTCGTACGTCCAGTCGCGGCCGCGCATGGAGCCGCACCGGGAGAAGCTCGTGGTCGTCGGCATGGTGCTCGTGGCCGCCGCCATCGCCGCCGCGCCCAGCGTGCTGATCGACGCCGTCCCGGTGTGGACGGTCGCGGTCGCCTGGGGCTTCGGCTGCCTCGGCATGGGCATGGTCATCGCCTCGACCAGCGTGCTGCTCCTGCGCCTGTCGCCCCCGCGCGACGCGGGGTCGAACTCCGCCGCGCTCCAGATATCCGACGGCCTGTCCAACGCCCTGCTGCTCGCCGCGGGCGGCGCCGCCTTCGCCGCGCTCGGCGGCGGCGCGATCGACGCCCACGGCTCCGGCGCGGACGCCGCCGCGGGCTCCCACCCGGCCGCCTTCGCCGCGGTCTTCCTGCCGATGGCGGCCGTGGCCCTGGCCGGGGCGTGGCTCGGCACCCGCCTGCGGACCCGCGCCGGGCGGCACAGCTGAGGGGCACCCGGCGGGCCGGTGTGAACCGCGTCGCACCGCGGGGCGGACCCGGGCGTCAGCCCCGGGGTGCGGTCATCCCACCGGTAGGGTGGCCCGGTTGTCGTACGTACCCGCAGCGTCAAAAAACGGAGACCGTGACTACTACAGCCGCCTCCTCGTCGCACCACCTCTCGCCCGCCTTCCCGGGGCGTGCTCCCTGGGGTACCGCCAGCAAGCTGCGCGCCTGGCAGCAGGGGGCGATGGACAAGTACATCCAGGAGCAGCCGCGCGACTTCCTCGCCGTGGCGACGCCCGGCGCCGGAAAGACGACGTTCGCCCTGACCCTCGCGTCGTGGCTGCTGCACCACCACGTCGTGCAGCAGGTCACCGTCGTCGCCCCGACCGAGCACCTGAAGAAGCAGTGGGCCGAGGCGGCGGCGCGGGTGGGCATCAAGCTGGACCCGGAGTACAGCGCGGGCCCGCTCAGCAAGGAGTACCAGGGCATCGCCGTCACCTACGCCGGTGTCGGCGTGCGGCCCATGCTGCACCGCAACCGCGTGGAGCAGCGCAAGACGCTGGTCATCCTCGACGAGATCCACCACGCCGGTGACTCGAAGTCCTGGGGCGAGGCCTGCCTGGAGGCCTTCGAGCCCGCCACGCGGCGGCTCGCCCTCACCGGTACGCCGTTCCGCTCGGACACCAACCCGATCCCCTTCGTGACGTACGAGGAGGGCAACGACGGCATCCGCCGCTCCGCCGCCGACTACACGTACGGCTACGGCAGCGCCCTCGGCGACGGCGTCGTGCGGCCCGTCATCTTCCTCTCCTACAGCGGCAACATGCGCTGGCGCACCAAGGCGGGCGACGAGATCGCCGCGCGCCTCGGCGAGCCGATGACCAAGGACGCGGTCTCCCAGGCCTGGCGCACCGCCCTCGACCCGCGCGGCGACTGGATGCCCAACGTCCTCCAGGCCGCCGACCGCCGCCTCACCGAGGTCCGCAAGGCCATCCCGGACGCCGGCGGCCTGGTCATCGCCACCGACCAGGACTCCGCGCGCGCGTACGCCAAGCTCATCCGCGAGATCACCGGCACCAGGGCCACGCTGGTGCTCTCCGACGACGCCGGGGCCTCGCAGCGCATCGACGACTTCAGCCAGAGCGACGACCGCTGGATGGTCGCCGTCCGCATGGTGTCCGAGGGCGTCGACGTGCCCCGCCTCGCGGTCGGCGTGTACGCGACGACGATCTCCACGCCGCTGTTCTTCGCCCAGGCCGTGGGCCGCTTCGTGCGCTCGCGGCGGCGCGGCGAGACCGCGTCCGTCTTCCTGCCGACGGTCCCCGACCTGCTCACCTTCGCCAACGAGATGGAGGTCGAGCGCGACCACGCCCTCGACCGGCCGAAGAAGGAGGGCGGGGAGGAGGACCCGTACGCCGAGTCCGAGAAGGAGATGGACGAGGCGAACAAGCAGCAGGACGAGGACACCGGCGAGCAGGACATGCTGCCCTTCGAGGCGCTGGAGTCCGACGCCGTCTTCGACCGGGTGCTGTACGACGGCGCCGAGTTCGGCATGCAGGCCCACCCGGGCAGCGAGGAGGAGCAGGACTACCTCGGCATCCCCGGCCTTCTGGAGCCGGACCAGGTCCAGCTCCTGCTCCAGAAGCGGCAGGCCCGGCAGATCGCGCACAGTAAGAAGAAGCCCGCCGAGGAGGCCGACCTCCTGGAGCTGCCCGCCGAGCGGCGGCCCGTCGTCTCGCACAAGGAGCTGCTCGAACTGCGCAAGCAGCTCAACACCATGGTGGGCGCGTACGTCCACCAGAGCGGCAAGCCGCACGGCGTGATCCACACCGAGCTGCGGCGGGTGTGCGGGGGGCCGCCGAGCGCGGAGGCCACGGCGGGGCAGATCCGGCAGCGGATCGCCAAGGTGCAGGAGTGGGCCACGCGCATGCGCTAGGGCGTTTCCTTCGGATCACCGCGCGGACCAGATGAAGATGGCGGCGAGGTGGAGTCCGGCCAGGTAGATGGTC
>NZ_JASCXL010000184.1:0-10858 GCF_030010595.1 Streptomyces sp. CC224B
GTCCAGGGGGCGGAGCCCCCTGGTTACGGGAAAGGGGCGGGACTGGGGCGCACCCCGCGAGGGTCCACCCGCACCCGCCCCCCAGAAAGGCAAGGCACCCCATGGACCTGGTCATCCGCGGAGCCCGCGTCGTCGACGGCAGCGGCGCCCCCTCGTACACGGCCGACGTAGCGATACGGGACGGCCGGATCACGGAGATCCACCGGGAGGGCGCGGCGAGCGGCCCCCGTCCGACGGGGGCCCGGGTCCTCGACGCCCAGGGCCTCGCCCTGTCCCCCGGGTTCATCGACATGCACGCCCACAGCGACCTCGCCCTGCTCCGCGACCCGGACCACAGCGCGAAGGCCGCACAGGGCGTCACCCTGGAGGTCATCGGCCAGGACGGCCTGTCGTACGCCCCCGTCGACGACCGTACGCTCGCCGAGGTCCGCCAGGCGATCACCGGGTGGAACGGCGACGGCTCCGACATCGACTTCGATTGGCGCACGGTCGGCGAGTACCTGGACCGCCTGGACCGCGCCCACGGCGGCCGGGGCATCGCGGTGAACGCCGCGTACCTGATCCCGCAGGGCACGGTCCGGATGTACGCGATGGGCTGGGAGGACCGCGAGGCGACCCCCGCCGAGCTGGACCGCATGCGCGAGCTGGTGGCCCAGGGCCTGCGCGAGGGCGCGGTCGGCATGTCGTCGGGGCTCACCTACACCCCCGGCATGTACGCCAAGGACGCCGAACTCACCGAGCTGTGCCGGGTGGTGGCGGAGTACGACGGCTACTACTGCCCGCACCACCGCAGTTACGGCGCCGGCGCCCTGGAGGCGTACCGGGAGATGGTGGAGCTGTCGCGCTCCGCGCACTGCGCGCTGCACCTCGCGCACGCCACCATGAACTTCGGCGTGAACAAGGGGCGGGCCCCGGAGCTGCTCGCCCTCCTCGACGACGCGCTCGACGCGGGCGCCGACATCACGCTCGACACCTACCCCTACACCCCGGGCTGTACGACGCTCGTGGCGATGCTGCCCAGTTGGGCGGGCGAGGGCGGCCCCGACGCGGTGCTCGCGCGGCTCCAGGACGACGCGACCGCCGAGCGCATCCGGCACCACCTGGAGGTCGTCGGCTCGGACGGCTGCCACGGCGTGCCCATCGAGTGGGACACCATCGAGATCTCCGGGGTCTCCGACCCGGGGCTCGCCTCGTGCGTCGGCAAGACGATCCAGCAGTCGGCGGACATGCGCGGCGAGGAGCCGTGGGTGACGGCGCGGCGGCTGCTGATCGCCGACCGGCTCGGCTCGACGATCCTCCAGCACGTGGGCCACGAGGAGAACGTGCGGGCCATCATGCGCCACCGCGTGCACACCGGCGGCAGCGACGGCATCCTCCAGGGCTTCAAGCCGCACCCGCGCGCGTACGGGACGTTCCCGCAGTACCTGGGCCGGTACGTCCGGGACCTCGGCGTGCTGTCCCTGGAGGAGTGCGTCCAGCACCTCACCTCGCGCGCCGCCGCGCGGCTGCGGCTGCCCGACCGGGGCCACGTCCGCGAGGGCTACCGCGCCGACCTCGTCCTTTTCGACCCGGAGACGGTCGCGGCCGGGTCGACGTTCGAGGCCCCGCGGACGCTGCCCGTGGGCATCCCGCACGTCCTGATCGACGGGAAGTTCGTGATCGAGGACGGACGGCGCACGGACGTCCTCGCGGGACGCGCCGTGCGCCGGACCGCCTAGTCACCGGGCGTACGTCCGGTCAGGGGCGTACGTCCGGCCATGGGGCGTACGCCCGGACGCGCGGCGTACGTTTCAGCGGTGCCGCTCCGCCGCGGGCTTCGGCAGGGTGCAGCCGGGACGGCTCAGGTCGATCTTGTTGCCGGTCCCGACACAGGGGACGACGGTGTAGGTCTGCTGGCCGTAGTTGATGCCGCGGCGGACCGTCACCCTGCCGCTCTCGTCGACCTCGCAGGGGTTGTTGTCGGTGCAGCGCTGGCCGTCCTCGTTGCCGGTGTTGTTGACGGCCACGACCTTGCCGGTGGCGTCGTCGATCACCGGGGAGCCGGAGGTGCCGCCGATCGTCTGGCACGCGGAGGTGTAGCGGACCGAGTCCTTCCAGGTCCAGCGGCCCTCCTTGAGCCGGTACACGAAGCCGTCGATGTTGCACTTGTACATCCGCTTCCAGTAGCCGGATGCGACGGTGATGGCCCGGCCCGCCTGCGGGTGCGCCGCGTCGAGGTCCAGCGCCTTGATGCCGAAGCGGCTCTCGATGTCGCGGTAGGTGCTGGTCAGCTCGTACAGCGAGAGGTCGGTGTCGGTCATCGTCCCGTACGCGATCTTGCCGGCCCGCACCGTGCCCGCGTTGCCCCCGCTCGCGTTCAGCAGGGTGAAGCTGCGCGACGAGGGCCGGTCGACGATCACCTGGCCCGGCGCCGGGAAGCCGGTCTCCAGGCAGTGGCCGTTGGACATCACGAGCGCGGGGTCGCCGGGCTGCGAGTTCGGTACGCGCACCACGGAGCCGGAACAGTTGCTGAGCGCCACGGTGCCGGCGAAGGTCACCGCTTTCGCCCGGGTGCCCTCGGCCCGCGGGCCGGCGGCGGGGGCGGCCTGCGCCGCCCGCTTGTCCGGGGCGGGGGCCTGGTCGCTCACGGCCGCCGCGGGCACGGCCGCCGTACCGACCAGAACGGCGGTGAACACCGCGCCGACGAGAGGCTTGTTCATGTGGGGGTCCCCTCTGCTGACCGAATGACCGGAGCCCACGGGACCCCGGCTTGTCATGCGCATTGTTGAGCCACCCCGCCACACGGACAAGACCGCACACGACAAACAAACCAGCCCCGGACAGCAGCACCCCAAAGGGACGCGCCCCCCGACAACCCGCACCCACCAACAGCGAGAAACGACGACGGCCAAGGGGCGCGGGGAACGGCGCGAGCAACCCACCACAACCCGCACCCACCAACGACGAGCAACCACCCCCAGGGGCGCGGGGAACTGCGCAAACGCCCCACCCGCCCCGCACCGACGAAGCAAAGATCAGCCCAAGGAACCCGCTGAGGGCGCCCCCGCCCGGGATAGGCTCGGCGGTATGCAGGTGATCCAGTCGACCAAGCTCGCCAACGTCTGTTACGAGATCCGGGGCCCGGTGCTCGAGGAGGCGATGCGGCTCGAAGCGGCAGGTCACCGCATCCTCAAGCTCAACACCGGCAACCCCGCCGCCTTCGGCTTCGAGTGCCCGCCGGAGATCCTGGAGGACATCCTCCGCAACGTCGGCGACGCCCACGGCTACGGCGACGCGAAGGGCCTGCTCGCGGCCCGGCGCGCGGTGGTCATGCACAACCAGACCCTCGGCATCGAGACCGACGTCGAGCACGTCTTCATGGGCAACGGCGTCTCCGAGCTGATCGTGATGGCCATGCAGGGCCTGCTCGACGACGGCGACGAGGTCCTGGTCCCGGCCCCCGACTACCCGCTGTGGACCGCGGCGGTCTCCCTCTCCGGCGGCACCGCCGTGCACTACCGCTGCGACGAGCAGGCGGACTGGATGCCCGACCTGGCCGACGTCGAGCGCAAGGTCACCGACCGCACCAAGGCGATCGTGATCATCAACCCGAACAACCCGACCGGCGCGGTCTACGACGAGGAGGTGCTGCGCGGCCTGACCGACATCGCCCGCCGCCACAACCTCCTGGTCTGCTCGGACGAGATCTACGACAAGATCCTGTACGACGGCGCCCGGCACACCCCGACCGCCGCCCTCGCCCCCGACCTGCTGACGCTGACCTTCAACGGCATGTCGAAGGCGTACCGGGTGGCCGGGTACCGGGTCGGCTGGATGTCCGTCTCGGGCCCGAAGGCGCACGCCACGTCGTACATCGAGGGGCTGACGGTCCTCGCGAACATGCGCCTGTGCGCGAACATGCCCGGCCAGCACGGCGTGGCCGCCGCCCTCAGCGGACGGCAGACCATCAACGACCTGGTCCTCCCCGGCGGCCGCCTGCTCGAACAGCGCGACACGGCGTACGACCTGCTGACGCGGATCCCCGGCGTCACCTGCGTCAAGCCGAAGGGGTCGCTCTACCTCTTCCCGCGCCTCGACCCGAAGGTCTTCAAGGTCAAGGACGACCGGCAGCTCGTCCTCGACCTGCTCCGGGCCGAGAAGATCATGGTGGTGCACGGCACGGGCTTCAACTGGCCCGAGCCCGACCACTTCCGCATCGTGACCCTGCCCACGGCCACGGACCTCGCCGACGCGGTGACGAGGATCGGCACGTTCCTGGACGGGTACGGCCAGCCGTAGCGCCGCGCGGGCCGGGCCCGCGCACGAGGAGCACACCAGGGGGCGGGCGCGCCCGGCCGCGCGCCCGCCCCCTTCGCGCTGCCCGCGCCCGGGATCCCCTGGGCCCCGCCCCCGCGCCACCCCGAGATCCCCTGGTCCCGCCCCCGCGTCGCCCTCGTACAAGATCCGACTCAACTTTAGACAGGATCTAAGCTAGGATGGGGTTCACGACAGCTTGGAGACCCATCCCATGTACGAGCCGATCCGCACCAAGTCGGTCCACACGATGGCCGACCCGGGCGACTTCCCGCACCGCAGCCGTGAGGAGGAGCTGGACATCCAGCTCGCCGGGCACCTGGCCGCGCTGCTCGCCGTCACCGACGACCTGCGCACCCTCGCGCCCGACCCCGCTCTCGACGCGGCCGCCGAGCGCCTCGCGGCGCAGGTCGCCCGCCTGCGCGGGGGGCATCCGCCGGTGCGCGCGGCGGGCGTCGCCACCGCCATCCACGAGCCCCACCTGTCCGCCCTCCACCAGCGCGCCCACGCCCTCGCGGGCCGCGCCCTGGTCGTCGCCGCCTCGCGCGCCGACACGGCCGCGGCCATCCTCGCGGCCGAGCGGGTGGACGCCCACGCGGCGGGCGCGCGCCTCGTCGGCGCCGCCTGACCGCGCGCGGGCACCCGCCCGCCCCCCATCGGCCCCGGCCCGCGTGCCGCAGCGACGCGCGGGCCGGGTGCCCCCTTCCCGCCGGGGCCACCGCCCGTCCCGGCCCGTTCGGCAGCCGGTACGTGAACGTCCGTGGCCGCACACGCTTCCCGCAGGTGAACACTGGCGCCACCGCGTCACGAATCGGTCTCCCGGCCCTTTCCGGGGCAACTCTCCCCCGCCCGCCGCTCGTCTGGACAGCGTCACCCAAGTCGGGTGCGACCAGCGCGGAGAGGGCGATGATGAGCGACGTCGCGGTCAGTGTGATCATTCCGGTCTACAACGCCGCCGAGTTCCTGGACGAGTGCCTGGAGTCGGTGGTGAAGCAGACCATCGGCTTCGAACACGTCGAGGTCGTGGCGGTGGACGACGGCTCCACCGACGGCAGCGGCGCGCTCCTCGACACATGGGCCGAGCGGTACCCGCGCAACATACGGGTCGTGCACCAGGAGAACTCCGGCGCGCCCGGCGGACCCCGCAACCGCGGCATCGACCTGGCCACGGGCACGTTCCTCTTCTTCGCCGACCCCGACGACCACCTCGGCGAGGACGCCCTGCGCCGCATGGTGGAGGTCGCCGAGCGCAACGACTCCGACGTCGTCCTCGGCCGCGTCCGCGGCGTGGGCCGGGGCGTGCCCGTGGAGCCCTACGCCGCCAACGTCGAGCGCGGCGACGTCTGGTCGGTCAAGGGCGTCCACACCCTCACCCCGCACAAGCTGTTCCGGCGCTCCCTGGTGACCGAGCACGGGCTGCGGTTCGCCGAGGGGGCGCGGCTCGCGGAGGAGCAGCCGTTCATCCTGCCCGCCTACCTCAAGGCGCGGTGCATATCGGTGGTCGCCGACTACGACTGCTACTACCTCGTGGACCGCGAGGGCTTCGCCCATCTGACCAAGCAGCAGCCGCCCGCCGAGGCGTTCTTCGCGCCGGTGCGCGCCGGGCTGCGGTCCGTGATCGACCTCACCGAGCCGGGCGAGCGGCGCAACGAGCTGATCGAGCGCATCGCGCGGATCCAAATCCTGGCGAAGTTCGGGCCGCGCTTCCACCACCGGTCCGCCGAGCGGCAGGAGTCGTACGCGCGGGTCGCCGCCGAGGTGCTCCACGAGTGCGTGCCACCGGAGGCGGTCGCCTCCCTGCCGCGCCTGATCCGCGTCCGCGACCGGCTGCTCCGCGAGGGCGGCCGGCTCAGCGAGCTGCTCTCGCTCTCGCGCCACGACGGCCTGTCGTGGACCGAGCTCGAACCCGGGCACGACGCGGTGGAGTGGCTCGACGGCGGCCGGAGCCTCGCGGTGCGGGTGCGCAGCCCCTACTACCTCGACGGCGGCGTCGCGGACGTCCGGCACAGCCTCGTGCTGCGCCACCCCGACGGCTTCGAGTGGCAGGTCCCCGCCGCGCGGGCCGCCTCCGCCGGCGGGCCCATGACCGCTCAGGTCGTCCTCGACCTGAGCAGCCTGCACCAGTACGCGCTGCTGCCCGGGAAGTGGGAGCTCCTGCTGCGGGCGGCGACCGGCGACGGCAAGCGCCACGAGTTCCCGCTGAGCCTGCCCGAGCCCGGCGGCCGCGGCCGGCGCCGGGTGTCCCTGCACGGGGGGCGGCCCATGGTGGTGTGGCTCTCGCACCGCTCGCGGAAGGCGCGCGCCGTGCTGGTCGCCGCGGACTGGCGCACCGTCGCGCGCCGGGTCCTGCGCCGCCCGCGCCGCTGACGGCACGCCGGGGACCGGTCGCCGTACGCCGCCGACCGTGAGCCGGGGCCCGGTCGCCGTACGCCGTTGTACGGCCACCGGGCCCCGGGTCTCCGCGCGGCGCCGCGGGCCTCGGCCCGGGCGCGCGACCGCGGTGTACCGCGCCCCGGCCTCAGCCCAGGCGCGCGACCAGCGCCCGGTACTGGTCCCAGAGCTCCGCCGGCGTGTGCGTGCCGAACGTCTCGAGGTGCCCGGGGATCAGCGCCGCCTCCTCCCGCCAGACCTCCTTGTCGACGGTGAGCAGGAACTCCAGGTCGGCGGCGGGCAGGTCGAGCCCGCGCGTGTCGAGGGACTCGGGCGTCGGCAGGACACCGATCGGCGTCTCGACGCCCTCGGCCCTGCCGTCGAGCCGCTCGACGATCCACTTCAGGACGCGGCTGTTCTCGCCGAAGCCGGGCCAGACGAAGCGCCCGTCGGCGTCCTTGCGGAACCAGTTCACGTAGTAGATCTTCGGCAGCTTCGCCTGGTCCTTGTCGGCGCCGACCTTGACCCAGTGGGCCATGTAGTCGCCCATGTTGTAGCCGCAGAACGGCAGCATGGCGAACGGGTCCCGGCGCAGCTCGCCGACCTTGCCCTCGGCGGCGGCCGTCTTCTCGGAGGCCACGTTCGCGCCGAGGAAGACGCCGTGGTTCCAGTCGAAGGACTCGGTGACCAGCGGCACCGCGGAGGCCCGCCGGCCGCCGAAGAGGATCGCCGAGATCGGCACGCCCTTCGGGTCCTCCCACTCGGGCGCGATGATCGGGCACTGCGCGGCGGGGACGGTGAAGCGGGCGTTGGGGTGGGCGGCGGGCTCGCCGGACTCCGGCGTCCAGTCGCGGCCCTTCCAGTCGGTGAGGTGGGCCGGGGTCTCCTCCGTCATGCCCTCCCACCACACGTCGCCGTCGTCGGTCAGCGCGACGTTCGTGAAGACGCTGTTGCCCCACAGGGTCTTCATGGCGTTGGCGTTGGTGTGCTCGCCCGTGCCGGGCGCCACGCCGAAGAAGCCCGCCTCCGGGTTGATGGCGTACAGCCGACCGTCCTCACCGAACCGCATCCAGGCGATGTCGTCGCCGATGGTCTCGACGGTCCAGCCGGAGATGGTGGGCTCCAGCATGGCGAGGTTGGTCTTGCCGCAGGCCGACGGGAAGGCCGCGGCGACGTACTTGGGCTCCCCCTGCGGCGGGGTGAGCTTCAGGATGAGCATGTGCTCGGCGAGCCAGCCCTCGTCGCGGGCCATCACCGAGGCGATGCGCAGGGCGTAGCACTTCTTGCCGAGCAGGGCGTTGCCCCCGTACCCGGAGCCGTACGACCAGATCTCGCGGGTCTCGGGGAAGTGCGAGATGTACTTCGTGGAGTTGCAGGGCCAGGGCACGTCGGCCTGTCCGGGCTCCAGCGGGGCGCCCAGCGTGTGGACGGCCTTCACGAAGAACCCGTCGGAGCCGAGCTCGTCGAGGACCGGCTGGCCCATTCGGGTCATCGTGCGCATGGACACGGCCACGTAGGCCGAATCGGTGATCTCGACGCCGATCGCGGACAGCGGCGAGCCGAGCGGGCCCATGCAGAAGGGCACGACGTACATGGTCCGGCCGCGCATGGAGCCGCGGAAGATCCCCTTCTCGCCCGCGAAGACCTCCCGCATCTCCGCCGGGTCCTTCCAGTGGTTCGTCGGCCCCGCGTCCTCCTCCTTCGCGGAGCAGATGAACGTGCGGTCCTCGACGCGGGCGACGTCCGTCGGGTCGGAGGCCGCGTAGTACGAGTTCGGCCGCTTGACCGGGTCCAGCTTCCTGAACGTGCCCTTGGCCACGAGCTCCCCGCACAGGCGCTCGTACTCGGCCTCGGAACCGTCGCACCAGACCACGCTGTCCGGCTGGGTCAGTTCGGCGATCTCGTTCACCCAGGAGAGCAGCTCCTGGTGAGTGGTGGGGGCGGCGCCCGCGGACAGCGGGTACTGCTGGGGCAGCGAGGACTGCGACGCCTGCGGCGACGGGGAGGACTGCGGGGTCGGGGAAGGCTCGGTGGACAGCGAGGACAGCGAAGGCTGCGAAGACTGCGAGGAAGAGGGAGCCGCGATATCGCGCGCCACGATTGCTCCTATACGAGGGGTTTTAGGTTGAGGCCCCGTGGGGGCTGCGACCCGGACGCTTCACTACATTTCGATCTTCTGGCGCTCATCCGGTGCCGACCGCACTCATTTGATCATCCGTCGCGGCCGCGCATCTGTCCAGAGGGCTTCACACCTGAGCGGGGTGAGCATGGCCACTTGTAGGATCGGGATTCACCACTTTGATACGTAACTTACGGTTCCGTAGGTACGATGCGGTGTATGACCGCTACCGTCCCCGACGTGATCACGAACGACGCCGCAGACGGCGACAGTCCGTCCACCTCCGTGGGTGAGGTGGCCGCCGCAGCCCTCGAACCCGTCGTCGCCGCCGCGCGCCCGGTGAAGCCCAAGCTGCGCGGCTGGCTGCACGCCGGGATGTTTCCCGCCGTCGTGGTCTCCGGCGTCTTCCTGACCGCGCTCGCCGACTCCACCCGCGGCCGCGTCGCCTGCGGGATCTACGTCCTGACCGCCTGCCTCCTGTTCGGCGTCAGCGCGCTCTACCACCGGGGGGACTGGACGCCCCGCGTGGACCGCGTCCTGCGCCGCCTGGACCACGCCAACATCTTCCTGATCATCGCGGGCACGTACACCCCGCTGACCCTGCTCCTGCTGCCCGACTCCAAGGGCCGGTGGCTGCTGTGGGGCATCTGGGCCGCGGCCGCCGCGGGCATCGTCTTCCGGGTCTTCTGGGTGGGCGCCCCGCGCTGGCTCTACACCCCCTGCTACCTGGCGATGGGCTGGGCCGCCGTCTTCTTCCTGCCCGACTTCCTGCGCACGGGCGGCGCCGTGGTGCTCGTCCTGGTCATCGTGGGCGGCGTGCTGTACAGCGTGGGCGGGGTGGTCTACGGCATCAAGCGCCCCGACCCGTCACCGCGCTGGTTCGGCTTCCACGAGGTCTTCCACTCCCTCACGCTCGCGGCGTTCGCCGTGCACTACGTGGGGATCTCCCTGGTCGCCTACCAGCACGCCTGACGCCCCCCGGGGGGCGGGCTCACCTCGGGGTCGCCGGGGCCGTGGTTTTCCGCCGCGGCCCCCTTTTCTGTGGGCTCTGACGGTGGCTGCCGGCTCGGTCGGCCGGGGTTCGTCGGCGGGTGCGGGTGTGTGGGGGTTGCTCGCGCCGTTCCCCGCGCCCCTTCGGGGTGCCGCACCGGCGCCCCTCCTGACCATTCGCCCCGAAAATCCCGGGGTTGGGGCCGAGGGCCCGTGCCATCCTGAGGCCATGAACGGTCCGGAGATCCTCATCGACTTCGCCCCCGGCCTCGCGCTGTTCGTCGCCCACGAGCGGCGGGGGCGCCCCACCACGGCCGTCACCGACGGCGTCTCGTCGCTCGGGCACGTCGTGGAGTCGCTCGGCGTGCCGCTCACCGAGGTCGGGGCCCTGGTCGTGGACGGGCGCGAGGTGCCCCCGGCGCACGTGCCGACGGCGGGGCAGCGGGTCGAGGTGCGGGCGGTGCCGCGCCCGCAGCGGCTGACGGAGGACCCGGCGGAGCCGCTGCGGTTCCTCCTCGACGTGCATCTGGGCACCCTGGCGCGGCGCCTGCGGCTGCTCGGCGTCGACGCGGCGTACGAGAGCACGGACATCGGCGACCCGGCGCTCGCCGCCCGCTCGGCCGCCGAGCGGCGTGTGCTGCTCAGCCGGGACCGGGGCCTGCTGCGCCGCCGCGAGCTGTGGGCCGGGGCGTACGTCTACAGCGACCGACCCGACGACCAACTGCGCGACGTGCTGCACCGCTTCGCGCCCCGCCTCGCCCCCTGGACGCGCTGCACCGCCTGCAACGGCCCGCTGCGGGCGGCCCGCAAGGAGGACGTGGCGGACCGTCTGGAGGGCGGCACGCACGGCACGTACGACGTGTTCGCGCAGTGCGGGGCGTGCGGGCGGGTGTACTGGCGCGGCGCCCACCACGAGCGGCTCGACGGCATCGTGCGCCAGGCCCTGGAGGAGACCAAGGGACTGCCCGCGCCGGGCTGACGCGGCGGCGGAGGGCCGGCACACGACACCGGGGTGGGGGGGGGGGGGGGGGGGGGGGGGGGGGGGGGGGGGGGGGGGGGGGGGGGGGGGGGGGGGGGGGGGGGGGG
>NZ_JASCXL010000185.1:0-10755 GCF_030010595.1 Streptomyces sp. CC224B
TTGCGCGCCCCCGACGGCCCGGACGACCCGGCCACCCCGGACGGCCCAGCTACCCCAGGCGGCTTGCGCGCCCCCGACGGCCCGGACGACCCGGCCACCCCGGACGGCCCAGCTACCCCAGGCGGCTTGCGCGCCCCCGATGGCCCCGACGGCCCGGCCACCTCAGTCACCCCGGCCACCCCGAACGGCTCGGGCACCCCAGAGGGCTCGGGCACCCCAGATACCCCGGCCGCCACCGACGTACCGGACCCGGCGGCCCGGCCGACGGACGAGCGGCCTGCGTCGGCTGACGACTCGCGCGACAGCGCAAACAGCCCCCACACGAGTGCGGACGATCCTCACGGCAGCGCGAACAGCCCCCTCGCAAGCGCGGGCGGCCCCCGCGGAAGCGCGAGCGCCACCGGCAACGGCGGCAGCGACAGCGACAGCGACAGCGACAGCGACGACGGCAGCGACAGCGACGGCAGCAGCGACAGCAGCAGCGACAGCAGCAGCGACAGCGGCAGCAGCAGCCGGGACGCCTTCGACCGGGACGCGCTGCCCACCCCGCCCGGCGCGACGCGCCGCCTGCTGCGGTCGCTGCTCGCGCCCCGCCGCGGCCGGGTCGCGCTCGCCGCGGTGCTGCTCCTCCTCCAGCAGGCCGTCGTGCAGGCGGGCCCGCTGCTCGTCGCGTACGCGATCGACAAGGCCGTGCCCGCCGTGCGCGCGGGCGACCACGGCCCGCTGATCGCCGTGGGCGTCGGGTACGCGCTGTGCGCGGCGGTGGCCGGCGCGCTCCAGTACGCGTTCATCGTGGCGTCGGGGCGGGTCAACCAGGACGTGCTGCTCGACCTGCGCGGGCGGATCTTCCGGCACGCGCAGGCGCTCAGCGTGGACTTCCACGAGCGGTACACGTCCGGGCGGCTCATCTCCCGCTCCACCACGGACGTGGAGTCACTGCGCGAGCTGCTCAGCGAGGGGCTCCAGGAGCTGCTCACGGTCATCCTGTCGTTCGTGTACATCGCGGCGATGCTGCTCTGGCTCGACCTCGGCCTCGGCGGCCTGGCCGTGGCCTCCTTCGTGCCGCTGTACCTGCTGATCCGGCTCTTCCAGCGCCGCGCGGGCACGGTGTACCGGGTGCGGTCCACGGCCGTCGCCGCGCTGATCGTGAAGTTCACGGAGACGATGAACGGCATCCGCCCGGTGCGGGCGTTCCGCCGCGAGCGGGCCAACGACGAGCGCTTCGAGGAGCTGAACCGCCGGCACGAGCGCGTGAACGGTGACGCGATCCTGGAGATGGCCCGGTACGTGGTGGGCTCGCGGCTCGTCGCGAACACGGCGGTCGCCGGGATCGTGCTGTGGGGCGCGTACCGCGTCGCACAGGGCACCCTCGCGCTCGGCGTGCTGGCCGCCGCCGTGCTGTACCTGCGCCGCCTGTACGACCCGATCGACCGGCTGGGGATGTTCCTCAACTCCTACCAGTCGGCGGCGGCCTCGCTGGAGAAGATCGCGGGCCTGCTCGCGCAGCGCCCCTCGGTGCCCGAGCCCGCGCCGGAGGCCGCCCGGCCGCTGCCGCCGCTGGGCTCCGCGCACCCGGGCCGCACGGTGGAGTTCGAGGGGGTGCGGTTCGCGTACCGGACGGGCGGGGAGGTGCTGCCGCGCTTCGACCTGACGCTGCCGGCCGGGCAGACGGTCGCCGTGGTCGGCTCCACGGGCGCGGGCAAGTCGACGCTGGCCAAGCTCCTCGCCCGGTTCTACGACCCCACCGAGGGCCGCGTCCTGCTCGACGGGGTCGATTTGCGCGAGCTGGAGACGGTCGAGCTGCGGCGCGGCGTCGTGATGGTCACGCAGGAGGCGTTCCTGTTCTCGGGCACGGTCGCGGAGAACATCGCGCTCGGCCGCCCGGACGCCACCCGCGAGGAGATCGAGCACGCCGCGAAGGCGATCGGCGCCCACGACTTCATCGCCTCCCTGCCGGACGGCTACGACACGGACGTGCGCAAGCGGGGCGGGCGCATCTCGGCCGGGCAGCGCCAGCTCGTCGCCTTCGCCCGCGCGCTGCTCGCCGACCCGGCCGTGCTGATCCTGGACGAGGCCACCAGCTCCCTGGACATCCCCGGTGAGCGGGCCGTGCAGCGCGCGATGGACACGGTGCTGCGGGGCCGCACGGCGGTCGTCATCGCGCACCGCCTGTCCACGGTGGAGATCGCCGACCGGGTCCTGGTGATGGAGCACGGCCGCGTCGTCGAGGACGGCTCCCCCGCCGAACTCATCGCGGCCACGGGCCCGTTCGCGGACCTGCACCGGGCCTGGCGGGACAGCGTGGTGGGCTGAACGGGTCCCGGGTACCGGTCCGGTTCCCGGTACGCGTGCTCTCCGGGGGCCGGGACGGTCACCGGCCGGGGCCCGCGGAGGGGCCCGGCCCGGCTGAGATGCATCCGCCGCGCCGGGCCGGGCACCGGGGGGCCCGGCCTGCCCAACCACCCGTCGACGAGCGGGCTTTGCGCCCGCATACCGGACGCCCGGATCCACGCACCGGACATTTTCCAGCCAAAGTGCACCAACGGAATGACATGTACCTGTCTCGAATGGCACTCTTCCCCTCATCAGTCGCACAGGGGCTCACGCACCGGCGGCTCCCGCGCGCGGCGCGTCCACCCAGGCGGCGCGGCGCGCGTCACGCACCACGTACTGCCCTGCTCTGCCCGGCCGGTCACTCGCCGCCGGGTCGCCTCAGGCCGCGCACCCCGCGGTCGCGCAGAAGGAGTCCGTGTTGAGCACATCCCCCACACCCCGCAAGCGCTCCACCCGTACGCGCGCCACCGCCATCGGCGCCGTCACCGCGGCCGCCGCGCTGCTCGGCGTCACCGTCCAGGCCACGTCCGCCACGGCCGGGCCGGCCCCCGCCGCCACCCGGGTGGACAGCGGGTCCCTGCCCCAGAAGCTCTCCCCCTCGCAGCGCGCCGAGCTGATACGCGAGGCGGACGCCGCGACGTCCGCCACCGCGAGGACGCTGAACCTCGGCGCCCAGGAGAAGCTCGTCGTCCGCGACGTCGCCAAGGACCGCGACGGCACCACCCACACCCGCTACGAGCGCACCTACGCCGGACTCCCCGTCCTCGGCGGCGACCTGATCGTCGCCACGGACAAGGCGGGCGAGGTCAAGGACGTCAACCGCGCCTCCACGGCCCGCCTCACGGGCGTCCGCACGGCCGCCCAGGTCAAGGCCTCCGCCGCCGAGAAGCAGGCGCTGCGCGCCTCGAAGGCGGAGGGCTCCACGAAGCTGAAGGCCGCCAAGGAGCCGCGCAAGGTCGTCTGGCTGGTCAACAGCGCGCCGCGGCTCGCGTACGAGACCGTGGTCGGCGGTCTGCAGAAGGACGGCACGCCGAACGAGCTGCACGTGGTCACCGACGCCGTCACCGGCAAGAAGCTCGGCGAGTGGCAGGCCGTCCACCAGGGCACCGGCAACACGCAGTACAGCGGCCAGGTCCCGCTCACCACGCAGCAGTCGGGCTCGCAGTACACGCTGACCGACACCGCGCGCGGCAACCACCAGACGCGCAACCTCAACCGCTCCACGTCCGGCTCGGGCACCCTGTTCTCCGGCCCGGACGACGTCTGGGGCAACGGCCAGCCCACCAACCTGGAGACCGCGGGCGCCGACGCGCACTACGGCGCGGCGCTGACCTGGGACTACTACAAGGGCGTGCACGGCCGCAACGGCATCAGGAACGACGGCCGCGGCGCCTCCTCGCGGGTGCACTACGGCAACAACTACGTCAACGCCTTCTGGCAGGACTCCTGCTTCTGCATGACGTACGGCGACGGCTCGGGCAACCGCAAGCCGCTCACCTCCATCGACGTGGCCGCCCACGAGATGACCCACGGCGTCACCGCGGCCACCGGCAACATGCAGTACCGGGGCGAGCCGGGCGGCCTGAACGAGGCCACCAGCGACATCTTCGCCGCGGCCGTCGAGTTCAACGCCAAGAACCCGAACGACGTGGGCGACTACCTGGTCGGCGAGAAGATCGACATCCGGGGCAACGGCACGCCGCTGCGCTACATGGACAAGCCCTCCAAGGACGGCTCCTCGCTGGACTACTGGTCCAGCCGGGCCGGCAGCGTCGACGTCCACTACTCCTCGGGCATCGCCAACCACTTCTTCTACCTGCTGAGCGAGGGCAGCGGCCAGAAGACCATCAACGGCGTCACGTACGACTCGCCGACGTATGACAACAAGCCCGTGACCGGAATCGGCATCGACAAGGCCGCGAAGATCTGGTTCAGGGCCCTCACCACGAAGTTCAACACGACCACCAACTACGCGGCGGCGCGCACCGGCACGCTGGCCGCGGCGGGCGAGCTGTACGGCACGTCCAGCCCCGAGTACACCGCGGTCGCCAACGCCTGGGCGGCCGTGAACGTCGGCACCCGCCCCTAGGGCGGCGCACGGACGCCGCTCCGGAAGAGCCCTGCTCCCACCACCCTTCCGGAGCGGTGCCCCGGGCGAGAGGTGAACGCCTCGGGGCGTTCAGGCACTGTTCGCATGCCGGACCTTGACCATCGGCCAACGAACGCGATCTGGCCAACATTCAATCAAGGTCATGACATGTACCTGGCTCAAATGGCACGCTGCTCCCACACGGCACAACAGTTCTCCCGCACAGCACCAGTTCGGCCCGGGTGGTCCCCCATGCCACCCGGGCCTCCACACAAGGAGCATGCGTGACCCCCCACATAGCGAAGAAGCGTTCCACGCTGGCCATCGCCACCGCCGTCGCCGCCGGAGCGCTGCTCGCCACCGGACTGACCACCGGTGCCTCCGCCCAGCCGGACCTCGACAGATCCGCCGCATCGGCCGTTCCCGCCGCCGCGCCCGCCCCCCTGACCGCCACCGCCCGCGCCGGCCTGCTCCAGGACGCCCAGGCGGAGGCCTCCGGCACCGCCGACCGCATCGGCCTCGGCGCCAAGGAGAAGCTCGTCGTCCGCGACATCGTCAAGGACCGCGACGGCACCACCCACACCCGCTACGAGCGCACCTACGCCGGCCTCCCCGTCCTCGGCGGCGACCTGGTCGTCCACACCGCGAAGGACGGCTCCCTCAAGGGCGTCAGCAAGGCCACCAAGGCCACCGTCAAGGTCGCCTCCACCGACGCCGAGCTGGCCCCCCAGGCCGTCGCCAGGGCCGCCAAGTCGACGGCGGCGAAGGACGGCGACACCCTCAAGGCCGACCCGCGCGCGCCGCGCAAGGTCATCTGGGCCGCCGAGGGCAAGCCGGTCCTCGCGTACGAGACGGTCGTCACCGGCGTGCAGAAGGACGGCACGCCGAGCGAGCTGCACGTCGTCACGGACGCCGCCACCGGCGAGAAGCTCTTCCAGCACCAGGCCGTCGAGAACGGCAAGGGCCACAGCCAGTACAGCGGCGACGTGGAGGTCGGCTCCGTCAAGAGCGGCAGCACCTACCAGCTCACCGACTCCCAGCGCGGCAACCACAAGACGTACGACCTGAACCACGGCTCCAGCGGCGGCAAGCTGTACACCGACGCCGACGACGTCTGGGGCACCGGCAAGCCCACCAACACCCAGACCGCCGCCGTCGACGCCGCCTACGGCGCGGGCCTGACCTGGGACTACTACAAGTCCGTGCACGGCCGCAGCGGTATCCGCGGCGACGGCAAGGGCGCCACGTCCCGCGTGCACTACGGCGACAACTACGTCAACGCCTTCTGGCAGGACTCCTGCTTCTGCATGACGTACGGCGACGGCGAGGGCAACGCCAAGCCGCTCACCTCCATCGACGTGGCCGCCCACGAGATGACCCACGGCGTCACCGCGGCCACCGGCAACATGGAGTACAGCGGTGAGTCCGGCGGCCTGAACGAGGCCACCAGCGACATCTTCGCCGCGGCCGTCGAGTTCAAGGCGGCCAACGCCAAGGACCAGGGCGACTACCTCATCGGCGAGAAGATCGACATCAACGGCAACGGCTCCCCGCTGCGGTACATGGACAAGCCCTCCAAGGACGGCTCCTCGCTGGACTACTGGAGCAGCAACGCCGCGAACGTGGACGTCCACTACTCGTCCGGCATCGCCAACCACTTCTTCTACCTGCTGAGCGAGGGCAGCGGGAAGAAGACCATCAACGGCGTCACGTACGACAGCCCGACCAAGGACGGCTCCAAGGTCACCGGCATCGGGCGGGCGAAGGCCGAGAAGATCTGGTTCAAGGCCCTCACCACGTACTTCACGTCCACGACGAACTACGCGCAGGCGCGCAAGGACACGCTCAAGGCCGCGGCCGACCTCTACGGGGCGAACTCCGCGGAGTGGAAGGGTGTCGCTGCCGCCTGGAAGGGTGTGAACGTCAAGTAGCACGCCCCCGTTGAGCCGGGCGGCATCCAGGGTGTCGATCCCCTGGATGCCGCCCGCACCACGTTGTCCTTCGTCCGCCGGCCTGCTGTGGCTCGGCGCGCGGTTCCCCGCGCCCCTGTCGGGGCTCAGCGCATCAGGACCCCGGCCGCCTCGCCCGTCGCCTCCGACGGGAGGGTCACCAGGCCCAGCTCCGTGGGGCCGGACAGGAGGCGGTGGGCGGGCAGGACGCGGACCGTGTAGCCGAAGGGGCCGGTGCGGTCCAGGGTCAGCGGGCCCTCGTACAGCAGGGCGCCCTCGCCGTCCGGCCCACTCGTGGGCTTCAGCGGCACCGGCGTGGCGTCCGTGATGCGGTCCTCCGGGTCGACGCGCCCCGCGAGGGCCTGCACCTCGACGTCGTCCGGCGTCAGCTCGCCGAGCCGTACGCGCACCCGCAGCGCGACCGTGGCGCCCAGCTCGGCGGTGGCGCCCAGCGCCGCGGTCCCGGCCGTCGCGGCGGTCGTGGCGGTTTCCACGTGGTCGACGGCGACGCGCGGCCAGGCGGCGCGCACCCGGCTCTTCCACGCGGCGAGCGCGGTGGCGGCGTCCGCGTCGAGCATCCGGTGGGCGCGCGCGGCCGGGGCGTACAGGCGCTCCACGTACTCGCGGACCATGCGCCCGGCGAGGACCTTCGGGCCGAGCCGGGTCAGGGTGCGCCGCACCATCTCGATCCACCGGTCGGGCAGGCCCTCGGGGCCGTGCTCGTAGAAGCGGGGCGCGACCCGCCGCTCCAGGAGGTCGTACAGGGCCGCCGCCTCCAGGTCGTCGCGGCGGTGCTCGTCGGTGGCGGTGCCGTCGGCCGTTGGGATCGCCCAGCCGAAGTCCGGCTCGAACCATTCGTCCCACCAGCCGTCCAGGACCGACAGGTTGAGGCAGCCGTTCAGGGCCGCCTTCATGCCGGAGGTGCCGCACGCCTCCAGCGGCCGCAGCGGGTTGTTCAGCCACACGTCGCAGCCCGCGTACAGCTTGCGCGCCATCGCCATGCCGTAGTCCGGCAGGAACACGATGCGGTGGCGGACGCGCGGGTCGTCGGTGAAGCGCACCAGGTCCTGGATGAGCCGCTTGCCGCCGTCGTCGGCCGGGTGCGCCTTGCCCGCGACGACGATCTGCACCGGCCGGTCGGGGTGCGTGAGCAGCTCCATCAGCCGGTCCCGGTCGCGCAGCATCAGCGTCAGGCGCTTGTACGCGGGGACGCGGCGGGCGAAGCCGATGGTGAGGACGTCCGGGTCGAGGACCTCGTCGATCCAGCCCAGCTCGGCGGTGGCGGCGCCGCGCTGCCGCCAGGACACGTGCAGCCGGCGGCGCACCTCGTACACGAGCTGGGCGCGCAGCTCGCGGCGGAGCAGCCAGATGTCGCCGTCCGGGATGCCCGCGACGGCGTCCCAGCGCTCGTCGTCGCCGACGGACAGGGCCTGGTCGGTGCGGCCCGCGCCGATCCGGCCCGCGCCGCACCGGAACACCTCCGGGGCCACCCAGGTGGGCGCGTGCACGCCGTTGGTGACGGAGGTGATCGGCACCTCCTCGGGGTCGAAGCCGGGCCACAGGCCCTGGAACATCTCCCGGCTGACCCTGCCGTGCAGGGTGGAGACGCCGTTGGCGCCCCGGGCCAGGCGCAGCCCCATGACGGCCATGTTGAACAGGTTGGGCTCGCCGCCGGGGTAGGTCTCCATGCCGAGGCGCAGTATCAGCTCGACGTCGATGTGCGGCAGTTCCGCCTCGGGCCCGAAGTGGTGGGCGACCAGTTCGCGGTCGAAGCGGTCGATGCCCGCGGGCACGGGCGTGTGGGTGGTGAAGACGGTGCCGGCGCGGACCGCCTCCAGGGCGGCGTCGAAGGCGAGGCCCTCCCGGACCCGCTCGTGGACGCGCTCCAGGCCGAGGAAGCCCGCGTGGCCCTCGTTGGTGTGGAAGACCTCGGGCTCCGGGTGCCCGGTGAGCCGGCAGTAGGCCCGCACGGCGCGGACGCCGCCGATGCCGAGCAGCATCTCCTGGAGCAGCCGGTGCTCGCTGCCGCCGCCGTAGAGCCGGTCGGTGACCTCGCGGGCGCCGGGGTCGTTCTCCTCGACGTCCGAGTCCAGCAGGAGCAGCGGTACGCGGCCGACCTGCGCCTGCCAGACGTGGGCGCGCAGGGCGCGGTGGCCGGGCAGCGCGATGCGCACCAGGGCGGGCGTGCCGTCGGGTTCGCGCAGCAGGGTCAGGGGCAGCTCGTTCGGGTCGAGCACGGGGTAGTGCTCCTGCTGCCAGCCGTCGCGGGTGAGGGACTGGCGGAAGTAGCCGTGCCGGTAGAGCAGGCCGACGCCGATGAGGGGCACGCCGAGGTCGCTGGCCGCCTTCAGGTGATCGCCCGCGAGGATGCCGAGGCCCCCGGAGTACTGCGGCAGGGCGGCGGTGATGCCGAACTCGGGCGAGAAGTAGGCGACGGCGGCCGGGAGCCCGCCGCCGGAGGCCGCGTCAGGACGTCCCTGCCGGTCCCGGTCCTCCCGGTCCTCCTGGTCCTCCTGGTGCTCGTGGCGTTCGCGGTGCTCGTGGCGTTCCTGGTGCTCCTGGTGCTCCTGGTACCAGCGAGGGCCGGTGACGTAGGCGTGCAGGTCGGCGGCGCACTCGCCGAGGCGGCGTACGAAGTCGTCGTCGGCGGCGAGTTCGGCCAGGCGCGCGGGCGGCACGGAGCCGAGCAGCCGCACCGGGTCCCCCGCCGCGTCCCACAGGACGGGGTCGACGTCGCGGAACAGGTCGCGGGTTCCGGAGTGCCAGGACCAGCGCAGGTTGCGGGCGAGTTCGGCCAGCGGGGCGAGGGGGGCGGGCAGGACGGGACGTACGGTGAAACGACGGATGGCTTTCACGGCGGCACCTCTGTCGGAGGACGTACGTGACGCATCGACGGTAGGGGGTGGCGCGGCTCGCCACCACGGGGCGCACGGCCGCCCGCCCCGAGCCGCGGCCCCGGCGGCGCGCCCCCGCCGCCGGGTCCCGGGCGCGGCCGAGGGCGGCGGGTAAGCGCGCGGCCGGTCAGGGCGCGTAGCCGGAGACGACCGTGCCGTCGGAGGTGGTGGTGAACACGGCGCCGCCGACGTACAGCGGGCGGCCGAAGCGGGCCCACCCGGGGATGCGGTCGGCGGCGGGGTCCGCGGGGACGGTCTTGTGGCGCAGGGTGCCGACGTCGCCGTCGAGGCGCAGGCCGCGCATCTCGGCGTCGCCCGTGGACAGCACCCTATTGTCCGCGAGGGCCAGGGAGTTGAGTCCCGTCGGGGCGCCGTAGCGCCAGAGCCGCTTGCCGGTGCGCCAGTCGTAACCGCTCAGGTGGTGGTCGACGACGGGGTCGTCGTTGGCGCTCGCCACGACGAGGACGCCGCCCGTACCGGCCACGGGCCGGGGCGCGGAGACCTCCACCTCGGGCGCGAGCACGCGCCGGGTCCGCAGGGTCGCGGGGTCGAGCTCGCGCAGCCCCGGCTTCCCGTCCTGCCAGCACAGCACCGCGTCGGCGGCGCGCAGCAGGAGCTGGCCGCAGTCCACCGCGACCTGCCGGGCGACCTCGCCCGTGCGGGCGTCGAGGCGTACGACGCCGCCCTTCTCCAGGGCGGTGAACACCCGCCCGCCACTCACCACCAGGGACGCGGACGTCTTGGGCAGGGCCTTGGACCGCCACAGCTCGCGGCCGTCGGCGGCGGAGCGGGCGCGGATCACGGCGGTGCCGGGCGGGTCGTCGGGGCCGTACGGGCCGAGGCGGAGCTCGGCGACGTAGAGGACGCCTCGCGCGTACGCCATGGCGAGCACCCCGGACTCGCCGCCGGCCCGCCGCTGCCAGCGGCGGGCGCCGGTGGTGACGTCGACCTTGGTGACGCCGAGTTCGCTCGGCACGTAGACGGCGCGGCCGTCGGCGTCGGCCTCGGGGGCGACCGTGTGCAGCCCCGTGAGGTTCCCCTCGGCGCCGTCGAAGCCGCGGCTCGTCCACCGGTGGCGGCCGGTCGCCGCGTCGAAGGCGGCGGCCGCGCCCTTGCCGTCGCGGCACACCAGGGTGGTGCGGGCCAGGACGCAGCCGTCGCCCATGGTGTCCAGGGCCTTGGGCCGGGGCGCGGTCCAGGGCTTCCAGCCCTCGGGGCGGGCGCTCGCGCGGGTGCCGTCGCGGCCGTGGTCGCCGCCGCGGAGGGCGTTGCCGTGCTGGGTGACGACGCGCGGCCCGCCGCCGTCCCCGGCGCCCGCGGGAGAGCCGCCGCCTCCGGTGCCGCCGGAGGCCTCCCCTCCGGTACGGCCGCCCCCGGCCGGGCCCTTGCCGCTCGGGGCCTCCTCGGCGCCGTCCCCGAGGCCCGGAAGGAGCAGGGCCGCGGCGGTCACCGCCCCGGCGGCGAGCGCGGCGGCGGCGATCCAGGCCCG
>NZ_JASCXL010000186.1:0-10445 GCF_030010595.1 Streptomyces sp. CC224B
TGTCGGGCCCGGGCCCCCGGGGGGGGGCACCCCCGCGCCCCGGGGGGGGGGGGGCACCCCGGGGGGCCCGGTCCATGGACCGGGCCCCCTCGAAGCGCGTACGGCCCGCGCAGCGGGTGCCGAGCGCACCACAGCGCGCACCCGCCAGGCGCCGTCTCAGAAAAAGACTCCGCAGGTCAGCAGCGCGTTCGCGTACGGGCGTGCCTCGCCCGTGCGGACGACGAGGCGGGCCCGCGCCGACCGCTCCTTCAGCTCGTCGTGCGGCGCGAACTCCAGCGACGGGCCGGGGAACCGGTCCGCGAGCAGCGCGGCCGCCTCCGGGTTCGCCCCGCGGACCTCGTGCGCCGCCACCGCGCCCTCCACCACCAGCTCCGCGAGCAGCCCGTCCAGGACCTGGGCGAACGACGGCACCCCGGCCACGAACGCCAGGTCCACCACGCGCGGCCCCGCCGGGATCGGCATGCCCGCGTCGCACACGAGCAGCCGGTCGCCGTGGCCCAGCTCCGCGAGCGCGCCCGCGAGAGCGCGGTTGAGGACGCCCGCTCGCTTCACCGCGCCGCGCCCTCCTCGCCGAGCGCCGCCACCTCGGCGCCCGTCGGGTACGAGACCTGCGCCCCGGCCCGCGTCACCGCGAGCGCGCCCACGCGGGCCGCGAAGCGGGCCGCCGTCGCCAGGTCCTCGCCCGCGCCGAGCCGCCAGGCCAGGGCCGCCGTGAACGCGTCCCCGGCCCCCGTCGTGTCCACGGCGTCGACCTTCACCGACGGCACCCGCTCGGTGCCGTCCGCCGTGGCGACCAGGGCGCCCTCCGCGCCGAGCGTCACCACCACGGAGCGCGGGCCGAGGTCCAGGAGCCGCCGCGCCCAGTCCTCCGGCGCGTCCGGCACGTCGGCACCCGCGCCCTGGAGGACGACCCGCGCCTCGTGCTCGTTCACGATCAGCGGATCGCACGCCGCGAGGACCTCCGGCGGCAGCGGCGCCGGCGGCGACGGGTTCAGGACGAGACGGGCGCCGGGGGCCAGCGCGCGGGCCACCTCCGCCACCGTCTCCAGCGGGATCTCCAGCTGCACCGACACCACCGGCGCCGCCGCGAACAGGTCCCCGGCCGCCCGTACGTCGTCCGGCGTCAGGCGCGCGTTCGCGCCCGGCGCCACCACGATGCTGTTGTCGCCCGACGGGTCCACCGTGATCAGCGCGACCCCGGTCGGCGCGCCGCCCACCAGGACGCCCGCCGTGTCCACGCCCGCCGACTCCTGCGAGTCCAGGAGCAGCCGCCCGTACGCGTCGTCGCCGACCCGCGCCAGCAGCGCCGTGCGCGCCCCGAGCCGGGACGCCGCCACCGCCTGGTTGGCGCCCTTGCCGCCCGGATGGACGGCGAGGTCCGAGCCGAGCACCGTCTCCCCGGGGCCCGGCCGCCGCGCCACGGCCGTCACCAGGTCGGCATTGGCCGACCCCACGACCAGCAGGTCGTACTCACGCATTCCCGTACTGCCTTTCACCCTGTTCACCGTTCACCGAGCCCTGCACCGTGCCGCTCGCCGTACCGTCCACCGTACGGTCACCGGAGCGACGCGGCGGCACCGGAGGAACGGCGCTCACCGGAAGTCCTTCACGTTCGCGGACGTGACGACCTTCACCGGCACCTTCACCGTCGACGGCACCTTCTCGCCGTCCGCCACGGCCACGGCGTTGCGGACCGCGATCCGGCCCAGCTCCTCGGGCTGCTGCGCCACCGACGCGTACAGCGTGCCGTCCGCGACCGCCTTCAGCCCGTCCGGCGTGCCGTCGAAGCCGACCACCGAGACCGACTTCCCGGCCTTGGAGCCGAGGGCCTTCACCGCGCCGAGCGCCATCTCGTCGTTCTCGGCGAACACGCCGTCGACGTCCGGGTGGCCCTGCAGCAGGTTCGTCATCACGTCCAGGCCCTTGGCGCGGTCGAAGTCCGCGGGCTGCCTCGCGACCACCTCGATGCCGGGGAAGGCCCTGATGCCCTCGGCGAAGCCCCGGCCCCGCTCGCGGCTCGCGGACGTGCCCGCGGTGCCCTGGAGGACCACCACCGTGCCCTTGCCGCCGAGCTTGTCGGCGAGGGCCTTCGCGGCCTGCCGGCCGCCCGCCGCGTTGTCGGAGGCGACGAGCGTGGCGACGTCCGCCTCGTTCACGCCCCGGTCGGCGGCGACGACGGGGATGTCCGCCTTGTTCGCGGCGCGCGCGGCCGGGCCGATCGCGTCGGAGTCGACCGGGTTGACGACGACGGCCCCCATGTTCCCGCTGGTGAAGTTCTGCAGCTGGTTGGCCTGCTGGGAGGCGTCGTTCTGCGCGTCGGTGACGGTCAGGTCGACGCCCGCCTTCCGGGCCTCCGCCTGGGCGCCCTCCTTCATCTGGACGAAGAAGGGGTTGTTCAGCGTCGACAGCGACAGGCCGACCTTCGTCGAGGTACCCGAGGAGCCGTTGTTCCACAGCGACACCGCCGCGATCACGGCTGCCGCGACGACCGCCGCGAGGGTGTACCTGAGCGCCTGCGGGCCCTTGCGGCCGGTCCCCGACGACGTACTCCCGGCGGGGGCGCCCGGCGCGGCCCCGGCCTTCCTGCGCACCGAGTCGAGCAGGACGGCCAGCGCGATGACGACGCCGATGACCACCTGCTGCCAGAACGCCGACACGGACAGGAGGTTGAGGCCGTTGCGCAGCACGGCGAGGATCAGCGCGCCGATCAGCGTGCCCGAGGCCTTGCCGACGCCGCCCGCGAGGCTCGCGCCGCCGATGACGACCGCGGCGATGGCGTCCAGCTCGTACCCCTGCGCGGCCTGCGGCTGCGCGGACGCGAGCCGGGAGGCGAGCACGACGCCCGCGACGGCGGCGAACAGACCCGAGAGCGCGTAGATCGCGATCTTCTGCCGCCGCACGCGCAGCCCCGACAGCCGGGCCGCCTCCTCGTTGCCGCCGATCGCGTACATGGCGCGGCCGAGGTACGTGCGCGCCAGGACCACCGCGGTGAGCAGGCCCATCACGACCATGACGAGGACCGGCACCGGCAGCCACCCGCCGAGCGTGTCGCCGACCCTGGAGACGGAGTCGGGGAACGGGATCGGGCTGCCCTGCGAGATCACCAGGGACAGGCCGCGGCCGATCGACAGCATCGCGAGCGTCGCGATGAACGGCGGCAGCTTGCCGTACGAGACGAGCAGCCCGTTGACGACGCCGCAGGCGAGGCCGGTGGCCACGGCCAGGAGCACGGCGAGCCAGACGGGCAGGCCCTCCTTGGTCGCGGACCAGGCGAGGACGGTCGCCGACAGCGCCGCCACCGACCCCACCGACAGGTCGATGCCCGCGGCGACGATGACGAAGGTGACGCCGAACGCGAGGATCGCCGTCACGGCCGCCTGCACGCCGACGTTCAGGAGGTTCTGCGTGGTCAGGAAGTCGCCGGAGAGCAGCGACATCGCCACCACCAGGACCACCAGGGCGCTCAGCGCACCGTTCTCGAGCAGCAGGCGGCGCAGGTCGAGGCCGCCCGCCCGGGTGGTGCCCGGCTCGCCCGGGCGCAGGTCAGTGGGTGCCACGGGGGGCCTCCTTGTCGGTTCCGGGAGTCTCGGTTCCGGAGTTCTCGGGCGCGGGGTTCTCGGCCCCGGGGTTCTCGTCGCCCGCGGGCGCGTCCCCGTCGGCGTACGTGGTGACGGCGAGCGCCATCACCGCGTCCTGCGTCGCCTCGGCGGCGGGGAGTTCGCCCGCGAGCCGGCCCTGGGCCATGACCAGGACCCGGTCGCTCATGCCGAGCACCTCGGGCAGGTCGCTGGAGATCATCAGGACGGCGTGGCCGGCCGCCGTCAGCTCGTTGATCAGCTGGTAGATCTCGACCTTCGCGCCGACGTCGATGCCGCGCGTCGGCTCGTCGAGGATCAGCACGCGGGCCTTCGCGAGCAGCCACTTGCCGATGACGACCTTCTGCTGGTTGCCGCCGGACAGGGTGCGCACGTGCTGGTGCAGGCCCGCCATGCGCACGCCGAGCTGCCCGGCGATCCGCTCGGCCGCGGCGTGCTGGGCGCCCCGGTCCACCAGCCCGGCACGGGTCGCCGAACGCAGCGTGACCAGGCCGAGGTTGTCCGCCACCGAGGCGTCCAGGACCAGGCCCTGGCCCTTGCGGTCCTCCGGTACGAGGCCGATCCCGGCGGTCATCGCCGCGTACACGTCGTGCCGCGGCACCGCCCGGCCCGCCACCTCCACCGAGCCCTCGTCGTAGGGGTCGGCGCCGAAGACGGCCCGCGCGACCTCCGTACGGCCCGCGCCGACCAGGCCCGCGACGCCGACGACCTCGCCGGCGCGCACCTCGAAGCCCACGTCGTGGAAGGCGCCCCGCCGGGTGAGCCCGCGCACGCGCAGCAACGGCGCCTCGTCCTGCGGCAGTTCGGGCCGCTCGCGCGGGTACTGCTGCGCGATGGACCGGCCCACCATGAGGCGCACCAGCTCGTCCTCCGGCGTCGAGGCGGGCACCTGGCCCACGCTCCGGCCGTCGCGGATGACGCTGACGCGGTCGCCGAGCGCGGCGATCTCCTCCAGGTGGTGGGTGATGAAGACGACGCCCACGCCGTCCGCGCGCAGCGACCGCACGAGGGCGAAGAGCGTGCCGACCTCCTCGGCGGTGAGCACGGCCGTCGGCTCGTCCATGATGAGCACGCGCGCGTGCAGGCTGAGCGCCTTGGCGATCTCCACCATCTGGAGGCGGGCGATGCCGAGGTCGCGGCAGCGGGCGCGGGGGGACACGTCGACGCCCACGCGCGCGAGCAGGCCGGCCGCGTCGGCCTCCATCTTCTTGCGGTCGATCAGGCCGTAGCGGCGCGGCTGGCGGCCCAGGAAGATGTTCTCGGCCACCGTCAGGTCGGGGACGAGGTTGAACTCCTGGTGGATCGTGGCGATCCCGAGCCGCTCGGCGTCCCGCGCGCCCTGCACGCGGACCTCCTCGCCGTCGACCAGGACGCGCCCGGCGTCGGGCTGGTGCGCGCCGGAGAGCACCTTGATCAGCGTGCTCTTGCCCGCGCCGTTCTCGCCGAGGAGTACGTGGACCTCGCCCGCGCGCAGGTCGAAGTCGACGCCGTCCAGCGCCACGACGCCCGGGAAGGCCTTGCGGACGCCCTCGACGCGCAGCAGCTCACGGTCGTGGCTCACGAGTCGCTCCTTCCGGCGGGGGCCTCCCCGGTACGGGACCCGGGCGCGGCCGCCTCCCCGCACGAGCGGCGGACGACCAGGCGCGCGGGCAGCGTCACCGACCGGGGCGCGCGCCCCTCGATGCGGTCGGTCAGGGCCCGTACGGCGGCCCGGCCCAGCTCGCCGGTGGGCTGCGCGATCGCGGTGACCGGGGGGTCGGTGTGCACGAACCACGGGATGTCGTCGAACGCGGCGAGCGCGATGTCGTGCGGGACGCGCAGCCCGCGCGCGCGGAGCGCGTCGAGCGCGCCCAGCGCCATCAGGTTGTCGGCGGCGAACACGACGTCCGGCGGCGTCGGCAGGTCAAGGAACCGCTCGGTGGCGCGGCGCCCGCTCGCGGCCTGGAAGTCGCCCTGGCCCACGTAGGCGTCCGGCAGGTCGAGGCCGTACTCCGCGAGGGCGTCGCGGAAGGCGGCGACGCGCTCGCTGCCGGTGGTGGTCGTGGCGGGCCCCGCGATGATGGCGAGGCGGCGGTGCCCGAGGCCGTGCAGATGGGCCACCAGGTCGCGCACCGCCGCGCTGCCGTCCGCCCGCACGACGGGCACGTCCACGCCGGCGATCCACCGGTCGACGAACACCATCGGGGTGCCCGCGCGCGCGGCGTCCAGGACGAGCGGGGAGCCGCCGTCGGTGGGGGAGACGAGCAGGCCGTCGATGCGGCGGTCCAGGAGGGTGCGGATGTGGTGGTCCTGGATCTCGGGCCGCTCGTCGGCGTTGCCGAAGATGATGCTGTAGCCGAGCGCGCGGGCCTCCTCCTCGACGGAGCGGGCCAGCTCGGTGAAGTACGGGTTCAGGACGTCGCTGATGACGAGCCCGAGCGTGCGCGTCTGGTCCGTGCGCAGCGACCGGGCCAGCGTGTTGGGCCGGTACCCGAGCGCCTCCACGGCGTCGAGCACGCGGGCCCGGGCGGCCGGGCTGACGGACGCGTGCGCGTTCAGGACCCGGGACACCGTCGCCACGGAGACCCCCGCGCGGGCCGCGACGTCCTTGATGCCGACGCTTGCCATGCCGATGCCACCTCCTCGTGGAATCGATTACACGAGGATTGGAATCGATTACACGTCCGCTGGCAAGACCCGGACAGGTGGCCGAAATCCGATCGTGATGTGCATCGCGGTGTGCATCGTGATGTGCGGGGGCGATGCGTGGGCGACCGGCCGGGACACCCGCAAGGCCAGGACGCCGTAGGCGTTGTCGGTGCCGGGCGGTAGCGTCGGATCATGTCGACTGCTGCCCGGCGGGGCGAGCCCGGTGTCCCCGCGCCCCGCATGGCCGTCATCGAGGGCGTCCTGGAGCGCATCACGTACGCCAACGAGGAGAACGGCTACACGGTCGCGCGGGTGGACACCGGCCGCGGCGCCGGCGACCTGCTCACGGTCGTCGGTTCGCTGCTCGGCGCGCAGGTGGGGGAGTCCCTGCGGATGGAAGGCCGTTGGGGCTCCCACCCGCAGTACGGCAAGCAGTTCACGGTGGAGAACTACACGACGGTGCTGCCCGCCACCATCCAGGGCATCCGCCGCTATCTGGGCTCCGGCCTCATCAAGGGCATCGGCCCGGTCATGGCCGACCGCATCACCACCCACTTCGGCCTGGACACCCTCGACGTCATCGAGCGCGAGCCGAAGCGCCTCGTCGAGGTGCCGGGCCTCGGACCCAAGCGCACCAAGCGCATCGCCGACGCCTGGGAGGAGCAGAAGGCCATCAAGGAAGTGATGGTCTTCCTCCAGGGCGTCGGCGTCTCCACCTCCATCGCCGTGCGCATCTACAAGAAGTACGGCGACGCCTCCATCTCCGTGGTGCGGAACGAGCCGTACCGCCTCGCGGCCGACGTCTGGGGCATCGGCTTCCTGACCGCCGACCGCATCGCCCAGTCCGTCGGCATCCCGCACGACAGCCCCGACCGCGTCAAGGCGGGCCTGCAGTACGCGCTGTCGCAATCCACCGACCAGGGCAACTGCTACCTGCCCGAGGAGCGCCTGATCGCCGACGCGGTCAAGCTCCTCCAGGTCGACACGGGCCTGGTCATCGACTGCCTGGCCGAACTCGCGGGCGAGGAGGAGGGGGTGGTGCGCGAGTCCGTGCCCGGCCCCGACGGCGGCCCGGACGTCACCGCCGTCTACCTGGTCCCCTTCCACCGCGCCGAACTGTCCCTGGCCGCCCAGCTCCTGCGCCTGCTGCACAGCGACGAGGACCGGATGCCCGGCTTCCAGGACGTCGCCTGGGACAAGGCGCTCGCCTGGCTCGCCGGGCGCACGGGCACCGAGCTCGCGCCCGAGCAGCAGGAGGCCGTCCGGCTGGCCCTGACCCGGAAGGTGGCCGTCCTCACCGGTGGGCCCGGCTGCGGCAAGTCCTTCACCGTGCGCTCCGTCGTCGAGCTGGCCCGCGCCAAGAAGGCCAAGGTGCTGCTCGCCGCGCCCACGGGCCGCGCCGCCAAGCGCCTGGCCGAGCTGACCGGGGCCGAGGCCTCCACGGTCCACCGCCTCCTGGAGCTGAAGCCCGGCGGCGACGCGGCGTACGACCGCGACCGCCCCCTGGACGCCGACCTGGTCGTCGTCGACGAGGCGTCCATGCTGGACCTGCTGCTCGCCAACAAGCTGGTGAAGGCCGTGCCGCCGGGCGCGCACCTGCTGTTCGTGGGCGACGTGGACCAGCTCCCGAGCGTCGGCGCGGGCGAGGTCCTGCGCGACCTCCTGAGCGAGGGCAGCCCCGTCCCCGCCGTGCGCCTGACCCGGGTCTTCCGCCAGGCCCAGGAGTCGGGCGTGGTCACCAACGCCCACCGCATCAACGCCGGGCAGCCGCCCCTGACGCAGGGCCTGAAGGACTTCTTCCTGTTCGTGGCCGAGGACACCGAGGAGGCCGGGCGGCTCACCGTGGACGTGGCGGCCCGGCGCATCCCGGCGAAGTTCGGCCTCGACCCGCGCCGGGACGTACAGGTCCTCGCCCCCATGCACCGCGGCCCCGCGGGCGCCGGCACGCTGAACGGCCTGCTCCAGCAGGCCGTCACCCCCGGCCGCCCGGACCTGCCCGAGAAGCGCTTCGGCGGCCGCGTCTTCCGCGTCGGCGACAAGGTCACGCAGATCCGCAACAACTACGAGAAGGGCGCCAACGGCGTCTTCAACGGCACGGTCGGCGTCGTCACCGCCCTGGACGCGGACGAGCAGACCCTCACCGTCCTGACCGACGAGGACGAGGAGGTGGTGTACGACTTCGACGAGCTCGACGAACTCGCGCACGCCTATGCCGTGACGATCCACCGCTCACAGGGAAGTGAGTATCCGGCGGTGGTGATCCCGGTCACCACCGGCGCCTGGATGATGCTCCAGCGGAATCTGCTCTACACGGCCGTGACCCGCGCCAAGAGGCTGGTCGTCCTCGTCGGTTCGCGCAAGGCTCTGGGTCAGGCGGTGCGCACGGTCTCCGCCGGCAGGCGCTGCACGGCCCTGGACCACCGGCTCGCGGGCCGTCGGGCGGCCTGACGTCTCCCGGCGTCAACGCCGCCGGGTGGGTGATCGATCATTTGAGTCGTAAAGGTCACACCCCACTTCCGGAACCGGAACGAAAGGGGCAGGATGAGCAGGTTGGCGGCACTGAGTGCCGCCAGTAGGCCCAATGGTCGACCCCGAGTGCACTCTCCAGGGCCAAATGGGGGATGGTAGAGACAGTCAGGGCACCTCGAAGAAGAGGCACAACGTCGGTGAGGGATGACGTGAGCGAGAACGCTAACAAGGCTGTAGTACTGCGGTACGGCGATGGCGAGTACACCTACCCGGTGATCGAGTCCACTGTCGGCGACAAGGGCTTCGATATCGGCAAGCTCCGCGCCCAGACCGGTCTGGTGACCCTGGACAGCGGCTATGGCAACACCGCCGCCTATAAATCCGCCATCACCTACCTCGACGGCGAGCAGGGCATCCTGCGCTACCGGGGTTACCCCATCGAGCAGCTTGCGGAGCGCTCCACCTTCCTCGAGGTGGCGTACCTGCTGATCAACGGCGAGCTGCCGAAGGTCGACGAGCTCGCCACGTTCAAGAACGAGATCACCCAGCACACGCTGCTGCACGAGGACGTCAAGCGCTTCTTCGACGGCTTCCCGCGCGACGCCCACCCGATGGCCATGCTGTCCTCCGTGGTCAGCGCGCTGTCCACGTTCTACCAGGACAGCCACAACCCGTTCGACGAGAAGCAGCGCCACCTCTCCACGATCCGGCTGCTCGCCAAGCTGCCGACGATCGCGGCGTACGCGTACAAGAAGTCGATCGGCCACCCGTTCGTCTACCCGCGTAACGACCTCGGGTACGTCGAGAACTTCCTGCGCATGACCTTCTCGGTCCCCGCCCAGGAGTACGAGCTGGACCCGGTCGTGGTCGCGGCGCTCGACAAGCTGCTGATCCTGCACGCGGACCACGAGCAGAACTGCTCGACCTCCACGGTCCGCCTGGTGGGCTCCTCGCAGGCGAACATGTTCGCCTCGATCTCCGCGGGCATCTCCGCGCTGTGGGGCCCGCTGCACGGCGGCGCCAACCAGTCGGTCCTGGAGATGCTGGAGGGCATCCAGGCCACCGGCGGCGACGTCGACTCCTTCATCCGCAAGGTGAAGAACAAGGAAGACGGCGTGAAGCTCATGGGCTTCGGGCACCGCGTCTACAAGAACTTCGACCCGCGGGCGAAGATCATCAAGGCGGCGGCGCACGACGTCCTCTCCGCGCTCGGCAAGTCCGACGAGCTCCTGGACATCGCCCTGAAGCTGGAGGAGCACGCGCTGGCCGACGACTACTTCGTCGAGCGCAAGCTCTACCCGAACGTGGACTTCTACACCGGCCTCATCTACCGGGCCATGGGCTTCCCGACCGAGATGTTCACGGTCCTGTTCGCCCTCGGCCGGCTGCCGGGCTGGATCGCCCAGTGGCACGAGATGATCAAGGAGCCGGGTTCGCGGATCGGGCGTCCCCGCCAGATCTACACCGGCGAGGTCATCCGGGACTTCGTCCCGGTGGAGTCTCGCTAGGGCTGTAGGAGGGCGCCCTCAGGGGCGCGGGGAACTGCGCGCCCGGCGCGGGGGGGCACACCCCCCCCCGGGGGGGGGGGGGGCCCCCCGCCCCCCCCCCCCCGGGGGGGGGCCCCCCCCCCCCGCCCCCCCCCCCCCCCCCCCCCCCCCCCCCCCCCCCCCCCCCCCCCCCCCCCCCCCCCCCCCCCCGCCCGGGGCGGCCCCGGGGGCGGGGGGGGGGGGGCCCCCCCCCCCGCGGAACCGA
>NZ_JASCXL010000187.1:0-10394 GCF_030010595.1 Streptomyces sp. CC224B
GGGGGGGGGGGGGGGGGGGGGGGGGGGGGGGCCGCCCCGCGGCTCGTGTCCCCCCGGGGGGGGGGGGCGGCCCCCCCCCCCCCCCCCCCCCCCCCCCCCGCTCCAGGAGAGGCGACGTCAGGCCAGGTCAGAGGGGCTCAGACCTCGACGACGACGGGCAGGATCATCGGGCGGCGGCGGTAGTTGTCCGAAACCCACTTGCCCAGCGTCCGGCGGATGAGCTGCTGGAGCTGGTGGGGCTCGACGACACCGTCCTGGGCCGACTTCTCCAGGACCTCCTGGACCTTCGGGACGACCGCGACGAAGGCCCCGTCCTCGATGCCCGAGCCGCGGGCCTGGATGTGCGGGCCCCCGGTGATCTTGCCGGTGGTCGAGTCGACCACGACGAAGACCGAGATGATGCCCTCTTCGCCGAGGATGCGGCGGTCCTTGAGCGCCGGCTCGGTGACGTCGCCGACCGAGAGGCCGTCCACGTACACATAGCCCGCCTGGACCTTGCCGACGATCTTGGCCTTGCCCTCGACGAGGTCGACGACGACGCCGTCCTCGGCGATCACGATGCGGTCGTGCGGAACGCCGGTGAGGGCGCCCAGCTCGGCGTTGGCGCGCAGGTGGCGCCATTCGCCGTGGACCGGCATCAGGTTCTTGGGCTTGCAGATGTTGTAGAAGTACAGCAGCTCGCCGGCCGACGCGTGGCCGGAGACGTGCACCTTCGCGTTGCCCTTGTGGACGACGTGCGCGCCCCAGCGGGTCAGGCCGTTGATCACGCGGTAGACCGCGTTCTCGTTGCCCGGGATGAGCGACGACGCCAGGATCACCGTGTCGCCCGACACGATGCGGATCTGGTGGTCGCGGTTGGCCATCCGGGACAGGGCCGCCATCGGCTCGCCCTGGGAGCCGGTGCAGACGAGGACGACCTCGTGGTCCGGCAGGTCGTCGAGCGTCTTGACGTCCACGACCAGGCCCGGCGGCACCCGCAGATAGCCGAGGTCACGGGCGATGCCCATGTTCCGGACCATCGAGCGGCCGACGAAGGCGACGCGGCGGCCGTACTCGTGGGCGGCGTCCAGGATCTGCTGGATGCGGTGCACGTGGCTGGCGAAGCTCGCCACGATGATGCGCTTGCGGGCGCCCGCGAAGACCTGCCGCAGCACGTTCGAGATGTCGCGCTCGGGCGGGACGAAGCCTGGGACCTCGGCGTTCGTGGAGTCCGAGAGGAGAAGGTCGATGCCTTCCTCGCTCAGCCGCGCGAACGCGTGCAGGTCGGTCAGGCGCCGGTCCAGCGGAAGCTGGTCCATCTTGAAGTCGCCGGTGTGCACGACCATGCCCGCGGGCGTGCGGATGGCGACCGCGAGGGCGTCCGGGATGGAGTGGTTGACCGCGACGAACTCGCAGTCGAAGGGGCCGAGGCGCTCCCGGTCGCCCTCGGCGACCTCGAGCGTGTAGGGCCTGATGCGGTGCTCCTGGAGCTTCGCCTCGATCAGCGCGAGGGTCAGCTTGGAACCGATCAGGGGGATGTCCGGCTTCTCCCGCAGGAGGAAGGGGACACCGCCGATGTGGTCCTCGTGGCCGTGCGTGAGCACGATGCCCTCGATGTCGTCGAGGCGGTCCCGGATGGACGTGAAGTCCGGCAGGATCAGGTCGATTCCGGGCTGCTCCTCCTCGGGGAAGAGCACTCCGCAGTCGACGATCAGCAGGCGTCCGTCGTACTCGAAGACCGTCATGTTCCGGCCGATCTCGCCGAGGCCACCGAGCGGGGTGACCCGCAGGCCGCCCTTGGGGAGCTTCGGCGGGGCGCCGAGTTCAGGATGCGGATGACTCAAAAGACTCTCCTCA
The DNA here is from genome assembly GCF_030010595.1 of Streptomyces sp. CC224B. Classification (NCBI taxonomy): domain Bacteria; kingdom Bacillati; phylum Actinomycetota; class Actinomycetes; order Kitasatosporales; family Streptomycetaceae; genus Streptomyces; species Streptomyces sp. CC224B. The sequence continues at coordinate 1,837 of NZ_JASCXL010000187.1, forward strand.
CCACGCGCGCCACGTGCCTCGGGGCACGTGGCGCGCGTGACGTTCGTGCAGTAGCAGTTGTTGTGTGCGGGCGCGAGGCCCGCGGCTTGGTGCGTATTGAGTTGTGAAGTCCTTGGTCAGAGCTGTACCCCGCCGGCCGCAAGATCGATCTTGAGCTGGGCGGTCTCCTCGGCGGACAACTCGACGAGCGGCAGGCGCAGCGGCCCCGCGGGCCGGCCCTGGAGGGTGAGCGCGGCCTTGGTCGTGATCACACCCTGCGTACGGAACATGCCCGTGAACACCGGCAGCAGCTTCTGGTGGATCTCCGTGGCCTTCTGGACGTCGCCGTTGAGGTACGCCTCCAGCATCGCGCGCAGCTCGGGCGTGACCACGTGGCTGACGACGGAGACGAAACCGCACGCGCCGACCGAGAGCAGCGGCAGGTTGAGCATGTCGTCGCCGGAGTACCAGGCGAGGCCGGAGCGGGCGATGGCCCAGCTCGCGCGGCCGAGGTCGCCCTTGGCGTCCTTGTTGGCGACGATACGCGGGTGCTCGGCGAGGCGCACGATCGTTTCGGTGTTGATCGGTACGCCGCTGCGGCCCGGGATGTCGTACAGCATCACCGGCAGGTCGGTGGCGTCGGCGATCGCCGTGAAGTGCCGGAGGAGGCCGTCCTGCGGGGGCTTGTTGTAGTACGGCGTGACCGTGAGCAGGCCGTGGGCGCCGGCCGCCTGGGCGGCGCGGGCGAGTTCGACGCTGTGGCGGGTGTCGTTCGTCCCGACGCCGGCGACGACGTGGGCGCGGTCGCCGACCGCTTCCAGGACGGCACGTACGAGCTCGGTTTTCTCCGCGTCGCTGGTGGTCGGGGACTCGCCGGTGGTGCCGTTGACGATCAGGCCGTCGTTGCCTGCGTCCACCAGGTGGGCGGCGAGCCGCTGCGCGCCGTCGAGGTCGAGTGCGCCGTCCGCCGTGAACGGCGTGACCATGGCGGTGAGGACCCGCCCGAAGGGGGTCTGCGGAGTCGAGGTCGGAGCCATGGGTAACACGCTACTCGCTGCTCAGCGCGGGGTCGCCCCTCGGGGCGGGTGGGAGGTTGCCGCTCAGGGAGCCCGGCACTGCCTGCTCGGGGGTTCAAGCAGTGCCGGGTCCGTTTGATCAGGCTAGATGAACTTCTAGAAATGCCGCAATACGGACACTTCTGTCGGCTCATTCGCACATATGAGCCGCGCGGAGCCGGTGTCCGCCCCGCCCGGGCGGGGAAGGCGCGGTGTGGGACGGCACCGGCGCACGGCCGCCCGGCGCCCCCTCGAGACCATCGCCCCTCAGACCATCGCCCTTCAGGACAACCTCCCCTCTGACAATCTTCGGCGAACTTGCCAAAACCGGGCACCCTTTCGCCGTTCCGAGCGTCTGTATGGGTAAGAGAGTTCCGTTCGAGACTTGTGAGGAGAAGCGCGCCCCATGTTCCGTCGGCGAGAGCCCGTTCCGTTCGCCTTCATCGCCGAAGCCGAGAAGTTCCGCAGCAACATCACTCCCCCACCCCGTGAGCGCGCCACGGCCGGTCAGCTCGTGGGCCGGGCGCTCATCGGGCTCACCGTGGTCGCCGGGCTCGTGGGCTCCGTGATCCTCGGCATGCCCGCCATGTCCGCCGACCAGTCGCCGGCCAGGACCCAGCACTCCGAGGCCTACGACGGCCGCTGACGGCCGTCCCACCGCTGACGGCCGCTGACGGCCGTCCCGGCCTCGCTCCGGCCCGCCGAGGGCCGCGCGCACCCCGGACGGGCGCCGGGGGACTCCCCCGGCCCCTCCCGGCGCCCCGGTCCACCCTCTTGGGCCCGCCGGGGCACCCCTTGGGCCCCCAGCGCTGGTGGCAGGGGTCACGGCTCGATAGCCTCACCGGGCACAACCCGTGCGTGGAGTGAGTGAGGACCAGCCGTGCCCCTGCCTTTCCTGACCGCGGACCGCGCTTTCGACGACGCGGCGGAGGACGCCGCGCTCCCGTTCCACGACCGCGACCGCTGGCGCCGGCCGTACCGCCCGGGCCCCTGGCGCGTCGCCGCCGCCGCGCTGCTGCTGCTCCTCGCCTCGTACGTCCTCGTCGCCGCCGTGGTCATCGCGCTCGCCGGTGCCCTGCCGGGCGCCGGTCTCTGCGTCTGCCTGGCCGCGCTCGTCATCGGCGCCGCGCTGCGGCTGCTGCGGGTCGGCACGTGGGTGAGCGCCCGCGGGCTGCGCCGCGTGTCCTTCCTGCGTACGCAGACCGTGCCGTGGGCCCGGGTCGCCTCCGTGCGCACGGCCCAGCAGCCCGTGCGCTGGCTCGGGCTTCCGCGCACGGTTCAGGGGCAGGCGCTGATGCTCGTACGCCACGACCGGCCCGCCGGCGAGGGGGCGACGCTGCTCACCGATCGCGGCGCGGACTTCCTCGCGCGCCGCACGGCCTTCGACCGGGCCGCCGACGCCATCGAGGTGTGGGCCGACGAGTACCGGCCCACGGCCTGACGCCGGACGGGCAGGGCGTCCGGCGTCAGACGCCGAGCGGCCTGCCCTCGTGCAGGGCGATGGCCCGCTGCATGGCCTTGCGGGCCCGCGGGGTGTCCCGGGCGTCGTGGTAGGCGACGGCGAGGCGGAACCAGCAGCGCCAGTCGTCGGGGCTGTCCTCCGTCTCGGCCTTGCGCCGGGCGAAGACCTCGTCGGCGGACTCGCGGTCGATGCGCCCGCCGGGCGTGCGCTTCAGTTCGTCGACGGGCAGGCCGCCCTCCGCCTCGAGTTCGACCGCGAGCCGGTTGGCGCGCTGGACGAAGCGGGTGTTCTGCCACAGGAACCAGACACCGATGACCGGCAGGATCAGTACCGCGGCCCCGAAGGCCACGGTGAGGGCGGTGCCGTGCTGTATGAGGAGCACGCCACGGCTGCCGACCAGGACGAAGTAGACGACGAGGACGGCGGCCGTGACGGCGTAGGTGATCTTTGCGCGCATGAGTCCGGTCCTCGGGTCAGCCGAGGTCGAGGAAGTGTTCCAGGCCGAAGGTCAGGCCCGGGGTCTCCACCACGCGGCGGGCGCCGAGCAGGATGCCCGGCATGAAGCTGCTGTGGTGCAGCGAGTCGTGGCGGACCGTGAGCGTCTCGCCCTCGCCGCCGAGCAGCACCTCCTGGTGGGCGAGGAGCCCCCGCAGCCGTACCGCGTGCACCGGCACCCCGTCGACGTCCGCGCCGCGGGCCCCCTCCAGGGCGGTCTCCGTGGCGTCCGGCTGCGGGGCGCTGCCCGCGCGCTCGCGGGCGGCGGCGATGAGCTGGGCGGTGCGCGTGGCGGTGCCGCTCGGGGCGTCGGCCTTGTTCGGGTGGTGTAGCTCGACGACCTCGACCGACTCGAAGTACGGGGCCGCGATCTGCGCGAACTTCATGGTGAGGACCGCGCCGATGGAGAAGTTCGGCGCGATGAGCACGCCGGTCCCCGGGGACGCCTCAAGCCGGGTCCGCAGGTGCGCGAGGCGCTCCTCGGTCCACCCCGTCGTACCGACGACGGCGTGGATGCCGTGCCGGACGCAGAAGTCGAGGTTGCCCATCACCGAGCCGGGCGTGGTCAGCTCGACCGCGACCTGGGCGCCGGCCTCGGCCAGCGTCTCCAGTTGGTCGCCGCGGCCGAGCGTGGCGACAAGGTCCATGTCCTCGGCGGCCTCGACGGCCTTGACCGCCTCGGAGCCGATGCGGCCCTTGGCGCCGATGACCGCCACGCGCAACTTGCTCATCTGCCTGTTTCCTAACGCGAGTTCGCGAGTTCGCGAATGGTGAGTCGTACGGGACCCGGGTCCGGCGAACCGGAACCCTAGGCCACCGCTTCATGCAGGCGGGCGGCCTGCTTGTCCTTCAGCGGGCCTATCGCGGAGAGCGACGGGCGCTGTCCCAGGATCTCGCGGGCGACCGCGCGCACCTCGTCGGGGGTGACGGCCGAGATCTGCGCGAGCATGTCGTCGACCGACATCTGCTCGCCCCAGCACAGCTCGCTCTTGCCGATGCGGTTCATGATCGCGCCGGTGTCTTCGAGGCCGAGGACCGTGGAGCCCGCGAGCTGCCCGACGGCGCGCCTGATCTCGTCGTCCGTCAGGCCGTTCTCGGCGACGTGGTCGAGCTCGTCCCGGCAGATCTTGAGCACGTCGTGGACCTGGCTGGGGCGGCAGCCCGCGTACACGCCGAACAGGCCGGTGTCGGCGAACGCCGAGGTGTACGAGTACACGCTGTAGGCCAGGCCGCGCTTCTCGCGGACCTCCTGGAACAGGCGCGAGGACATGCCGCCGCCCAGCGCGGTGTTCAGCACGCCCATGGCCCAGCGGCGGTCGTCGGTGCGGGCCAGGCCCGGCATGCCGAGGATGACGTGGGCCTGCTCGGTCCTGCGGTCGACGACCTCGACGTGGCCCGCGGTGCGCAGGCGGCGGGCGCCGGCGCGTGGGGCGACGGGGGTGGCGTCGGTGCGGGTGAGGGCGCCCGCCTTCTCGAACGCGGCGCGGACCTGGCGGACCACCTTCTGGTGGTCCACGTTGCCCGCGGCGGCGACGACCAGGTGCGTGGGGTCGTAGTGCCGCTTGTAGAAGCGCCGGATGCGGTCCGCGGTCAGGGCGTTGATCGTGTCGACGGTGCCGAGGACAGGGCGGCCGAGGGGGGTGTCGCCGAGCATCGTGTGCGCGAACAGGTCGTGCACGCAGTCGCCCGGGTCGTCCTCCGTCATCGCGATCTCCTCGAGGATGACGCCGCGCTCGGCGTCGACGTCCTCCTGGCGGATCAGCGAGCCGGTCAGCATGTCGCAGACCACGTCGATGGCGAGCGGCAGGTCGGTGTCGAGCACGCGCGCGTAGTAGCACGTGTACTCCTTGGCCGTGAAGGCGTTCATCTCGCCGCCGACGGCGTCGATCGCGGAGGAGATGTCCAGGGCGCTGCGCTTCCCGGTGCCCTTGAAGAGGAGGTGCTCCAGGTAGTGCGTCGCGCCGTTCAGGGACGGCGTCTCGTCGCGCGAGCCCACGTGGGCCCAGATGCCGAAGGTGGCCGAGCGGACCGACGGGAGGGTCTCGGTGACGACGCGCAGGCCCCCGGGGAGGGTGGTCTTGCGGACGGTGCCGATGCCGTTGGCGCCCTTGATCAGGGTTTGGGTACGGGCGACGGCCCGCGCCTCCGAGGAGGTGCGGGCCGTCGCCTTGGAGCTACGGGACGTCACTTGTCGGTGTCGTCCTTCGCCTCGGCCGCGTCGTCGGCGCCGTCCTCGCCCTCGACCACGGGGATCAGGGAGAGCTTGCCGCGCGAGTCGATCTCGGCGATCTCGACCTGGACCTTCTGGCCCACGCCGAGGACGTCCTCGACGTTCTCCACGCGCTTGCCGCCGGCGAGCTTGCGGATCTGCGAGATGTGCAGCAGGCCGTCCTTGCCCGGGAGCAGGGAGACGAACGCGCCGAAGGTCGTCGTCTTCACGACGGTGCCCAGGTAGCGCTCGCCGACCTCCGGCATGGTCGGGTTGGCGATGCCGTTGATCGTGGCGCGGGCGGCCTCGGCGGCCGGGCCGTCGGCGGCACCGATGTAGATGGTGCCGTCGTCCTCGATCGTGATGTCGGCGCCGGTGTCCTCCTGGATCTGGTTGATCATCTTGCCCTTCGGGCCGATGACCTCACCGATCTTGTCCACCGGGATCTTGACGGTGATGATCCGCGGCGCGTTCGGGGACATCTCGTCCGGAACGTCGATCGCCTCCATCATCACGTCGAGGATGTGCAGGCGGGCGTCGCGGGCCTGCTTCAGCGCCGCGGCCAGGACGGAGGCGGGGATGCCGTCCAGCTTGGTGTCGAGCTGGAGGGCGGTCACGAACTCCTTGGTGCCGGCGACCTTGAAGTCCATGTCGCCGAAGGCGTCCTCCGCACCGAGGATGTCGGTGAGGGTGACGTAGTGCGTCTCGCCCTCGATCTCCTGGGAGATCAGGCCCATGGCGATGCCGGCGACGGGGGCCTTCAGCGGCACACCGGCGTTCAGCAGCGACATGGTGGAGGCGCACACCGAGCCCATGGACGTCGAGCCGTTGGAGCTCAGCGCCTCGGAGACCTGGCGGATCGCGTAGGGGAACTCCTCGCGCGTCGGCAGGACCGGCACCAGGGCGCGCTCGGCGAGGGCGCCGTGGCCGATCTCGCGGCGCTTCGGGGAGCCGACGCGGCCGGTCTCGCCGGTGGAGTACGGCGGGAAGTTGTAGTTGTGCATGTAGCGCTTGCGGGTCACCGGGGAGAGGGTGTCCAGCTGCTGCTCCATGCGGAGCATGTTGAGGGTGGTGACGCCCAGGATCTGGGTCTCGCCACGCTCGAACACCGCGGAGCCGTGCACGCGCGGGATGGCCTCGACCTCGGCGGCCAGGGTGCGGATGTCGGTGACACCGCGGCCGTCGATGCGCTTCTTCTCCTTGATGACGCGCTCACGGACCAGGGTCTTGGTCAGCGAGCGGTACGCGGCGGAGATCTCCTTCTCGCGGCCCTCGAACTCGGGGAGCAGCTTCTCGCCGGCCAGCGCCTTGACGCGGTCAAGCTCGGCCTCGCGCTCCTGCTTGCCCGCGATGGTCAGCGCCTGCGCCAGCTCCGTCTTGACGGCGGCCGTCAGGGCCTCCAGGACGTCGTCCTCGTAGTCGAGGAAGATCGGGAACTCGCCGACGGGCTTGGCGGCCTTGGCGGCGAGGTCCGACTGGGCCTTGCACAGGACCTTGATGAAGGGCTTCGCGGCCTCGAGACCGGCGGCGACGACCTCCTCGGTGGGGGCCTCGGCACCGCCCTTGACCAGCTCGATGGTCTTCTCGGTGGCCTCGGCCTCGACCATCATGATCGCGACGTCGCCGTCCTCGAGGACGCGACCGGCGACGACCATGTCGAAGACGGCGTCCTCGAGCTCGGTGTGCGTCGGGAACGCGACCCACTGGCCCTTGATGAGGGCCACGCGCGTGCCGCCGATCGGGCCCGAGAAGGGCAGGCCGGCCAGCTGCGTGGAGCAGGAGGCGGCGTTGATCGCGACCACGTCGTAGAGGTGGTCGGGGTTGAGCGCCATGATCGTCTCGACGACCTGGATCTCGTTGCGCAGGCCCTTCTTGAAGGACGGGCGCAGCGGGCGGTCGATGAGGCGGCAGGTGAGGATCGCGTCCTCGCTGGGCCGGCCCTCACGGCGGAAGAAGGAGCCGGGGATCTTGCCGGCCGCGTACATCCGCTCCTCGACGTCGACCGTCAGGGGGAAGAAGTCGAGCTGGTCCTTGGGCTTCTTCGAGGCGGTGGTGGCCGACAGCACCATGGTGTCGTCGTCCAGGTACGCCACGGCGGAGCCGGCGGCCTGCTTGGCGAGGCGGCCGGTCTCGAAGCGGATGGTGCGGGTGCCGAAGGTGCCGTTGTCGATGACGGCCTCGGCGTAGTGGGTCTCGTTCTCCACCAGCGATTTCTCCATTACGTATCGTCTTTTCACCCCGTGGCCCGTGTGGCCCGGGGTCCGCCCCTGCCCGTGTGGCGGGGGCGGTGCGGAGAAGCGCGCCGTGGGTGCGGGCCGGTCTTCGATCGAAGCCCCCGGGGGACTCGCGTCCTCCGGAAGCCACTACCGAGGACCGGCGACGGCGGGGTGCGCCTCTCCTTCGGTTCCTCTATGCGGTTGTGCTCTGTTCCGTGCGGTGGTGCTGTTGTGCTGCTCCGCCGTGCCGCGGTGGTGCCTTGGCCCCGTGCGGTCGCGGCCTGTGCGGTCGCGTCGCGCGCGGTGCTGTTCGTTTTTCCGGACGGGCCGGAGGCCACCGCGACTGTGGCGGATGTCACCAGACTACAAAGCCACGGCGACACCGCGCACGTACAGCAAAGGGAGCGGCCCCCTTCGAGTGCTTCGAGTGGGAACCGCTCCCTTCACGGCGACTTACTTGGCGCCCGCCGCACCGCGGCGGATGCCGAGGCGGTCGACCAGGGCACGGAAGCGCTGGATGTCCTTCTTGGCCAGGTACTGCAGCAGGCGGCGGCGCTGACCGACCAGGATCAGCAGACCACGACGGGAGTGGTGGTCGTGCTTGTGCGTCTTCAGGTGCTCGGTCAGGTCCGAGATGCGGCGCGAGAGCAGCGCGACCTGGACCTCGGGGGAGCCGGTGTCGCCCTCCTTGGTACCGAACTCGGCCATGATCTGCTTCTTCGTAGCGGCGTCGAGCGACACGCGTACTCCTCAGTGATGTCTACGTTCGCCTCCGAGTGCCCCTGGTCTTCTTCTCAGGGGTGCTTCCGGGACTCGGGAGGCATGGGGTCCACCTCGGGGAGGCGGGGTGTCCACCTGGCGAGGTGGGATCCACCGGTGAGGGTGGGTGCCGCGTGGCGCGGTCCGTCGGGCCGAGTGGCCTGAGGGTGCGCGCAGACAAGCGGGCGTTACATAGCGTACCAGCCCGCAGGTGGGGGCCTTCCGGCGGTGGGTGGGGCCGGGGGCGGGGGTGGGGGGTCGGGGGGGGGCGGGGGGGGGGGCGGCGCCCGGGGGGGGGGGTCCCACGCCCAGTCCGGCGGCGGTGAGACGACCTCGAGGACGGCCAGGCCGTGCGCGTGGAAGGTGTCGATGACGGCGTCGTG
>NZ_JASCXL010000188.1:0-10376 GCF_030010595.1 Streptomyces sp. CC224B
GCCGGACCCGGTGGTGCCCGCGGCGGCCCGCGCGGGCGGCCGGCCGCCGCGCCGGGCCTCGATGAGCGCGACGGCCCGCTCGGGCAGCCACGCGGAGGCGGTGCCGCTGTCGTCGCCGTTGCCCTCGGAGGCGAACAGGTGCGGGGCGAGCTGCGCCTGCAGGTCGCCCGGCGTGGGCCGCAGGGCGGCGTCCATCTGCATGCAGGACTCGATGAGCGGCCGCAGCTCGTCCGGCAGCCCCTCCAGGTCGGGGCCCTCGCGCAGCAGCATGAAGACGGTCTCCACGGGGTTGGCGCCGTGGAAGGGGGCGTGGCCGGTGGCGGCGAAGACGAGGGTGGAGCCGAGCGAGAAGACGTCGCTGGCGCCGGTGACGCTGCGGGAGTCCTTCGCCTGCTCGGGTGACATGTACGCCGGGGTGCCGACGGCGACGTTGGTCATGGTCAGGCGGGTGTTGGAGACGCCGGACGCGATGCCGAAGTCGATCACGCGGGGTCCGTCCTCGACGACGAGGACGTTGGACGGCTTCAGGTCGCGGTGCACGAGGCCCGCGCCGTGGATGGACTCCAGGGCCTCGGCGACGCCCGCGGCGAGCCAGCGCACGGCCTGGGTGGGCAGCGGCCCGTGCTCGTTCACTATCTCCTCGAGCGAGGGCGCGGGCACGTACGCCGTGGCGAGCCAGGGCACGGCGGCGCGCGGGTCGGCGTCGACCACGGCGGCCGTGTAGAAGCCGGACACGGCGCGGGCGGCCTCCACCTCGCGCGTGAAGCGCACGCGGAAGAGCTGGTCCTCGGCGAGCTCGGTCCGCACCGTCTTGATCGCCACGCGCCGCCCCGACGCGGAGCGCGCGAGATAGACGAGCCCCATGCCGCCGGCCCCGAGCCGCCCCAGGACCTCGAACGGGCCGATCCGCCGCGGATCGTGCTGCGTCAGCTGGTCCACCACTTGCCTGCCACCTCCCCGTACGCGGCCGCCGTTCCCGAGCGGCCCCGTGCAGCGTCTCACCACCGAGCCGCTAGGGCGGCACGCACCCTGATTCTTCCTGGCGGGGGCGCCGGGCGCTAACCCGGGGCGACATCGGGCCGTTTCCGGGCAAACCCGGCCTACCGGGACCGGCGGGGCGCCCGCCCGGGCCCCCTCGGGCCTCCCGGGCCCCGGGCCCCTCAGTCCTGCAGCACCCCGAACGCCGCCCCCTGGTTGTCGGCCAGGACGGCCACGCGCCCGTACGGGATGTCGAACGGCTCCGTCCGCACCCGGCCGCCGAGCCGCCGCACCGCGGCCGCCGTCGCGTCGCAGTCGGCCACGCAGAAGTAGCTGAGGAAGTGCGCGGGCATCTCGGCGGGGAAGGAGCCCGCCAGCACGGCCCGGCCGCCGATCGCGGTGTCGGGCCCGGCCGCGGCGCCCCGCGGCGACCAGGTGCGGAAGTCGTCGCCGCCGACCTCGACGTCGTAGACCCCGTACTCGAAGACGGACTCGTAGAACGGGTCGACGACGCTCTTGTCGCGCGCGTACACCTCGGTCCAGCAGTACGCGCCCGGCTCCCGCAGCTTGCCGAAGCCCCGGTGGGAGCCCGCCTGCCAGAGCCCGAAGACGGCGCCCTCGGGGTCGGCCACGAGCCCGGTCGTGCCGAACGGCCCCACCGGCACCGGCTCGGTGATCACCTGGCCGCCCGCGGCGGCGACGCGGGCGGCGGTCGTGGCGGCGTCCGGCGTCGCCAGGTACACCGTCCAGGCGGTCGGCAGGCGCCCGTCCGCCTTGGGGGCGAGGGCGGCGACGGGCCGGCCGTCGAGGCTCGCCCGGACGTAGTGCCCGTACCCGCCGCCCGCGGTGTCGTCGCGGGACCACCCGTCGTCGAAGGACCACCCGAAGAGCTCACCGTAGAAGCGCTTGCCGCCCTCGACGTCGGGCAGCGCCGCGTCCACCCAGCAGGGAACGCCTTCCGCGAATTCCATAGAACTGCTTCCTCTCAGCCGCCCCGCCGCACGCGCCGTCGGCCCACCGGGGCGACCGCCCCGTGTCCTCCGTCACAGCCACGCTAACCGCGCACGCGGAGCTCCGCAGCCCACCGATTCGAACACCTGGCCAATTCTTTTCGGCCGACGTCCCCCCGGACCGCCCGGGCGCCCTCCGGCGCACGAAGGACACCCGTCGGCGCCCCCGCGCCACCCCTTCAACCCCATTTGCACTCGGCCGAATCGCGCTCCGATCACCCCTCGGTAAGCTGACGGCATGACAGGACAGGTACGAACCGTCGACGGCCGAGTGGCCGGTCGGCGTGGTCAAGCGACACGTCAGAAACTGCTCGACTGCCTGAGCGAGATGCTCAGCTCGTCTCCCTACCGCGATGTGAAAGTCATCGACGTCGCCCGTAAGGCGGGCACTTCGCCGGCGACGTTCTACCAGTACTTTCCCGACGTCGAGGGCGCGGTCCTGGAGATCGCGGAACAAATGGCCGCCGAGGGCGCCGAATTGACCACCCTCCTCGAGGGCCGCTCCTGGACCGGCAAGGCCGGGTGGCAGACCTCGCAGGACCTCGTCGAGGGCTTCCTGGACTTCTGGCGGAAGAACGACGCCATCCTCCGCGTCGTCGACCTCGGGGCCGCCGAGGGCGACAAGCGCTTCTACAAGATCCGCATGAAGATCGTGAACTCGGTCAACAACTCCCTTGCGGACACCGTCAAGGAGCTCCAGGCCAAGGGCAAGGTCGACAAGGACGTGAGCCCCGCCGCGATGGCCGGTTCGCTGGTGGCCATGCTCGCCGCGGTCGCCTCGCACCAGCGCGGTTTCCAGTCCTGGGGCGTCAAGCAGGCCGAACTGAAGCCAAACCTCGCCACGTTGGTCCACCTGGGCGTCACGGGCAAGAAGCCCTCCAAGTAGCACCCGGGCCAGGCGACAGCCCTGCACCACCGTCCTGTCATTCCCGAGGGCTGCGCCCCTTTCCCCAGGTGGCGCCCGAATTCCTGCGGCGCGCCTCTCCTTCGCCGGTCACGTTCCCTTCGCGTCGGTCGCGCCTTTGCTTCGCGCCGCGCTTCCCTTCGCGACGCGCTTTTCCGTCGGCGCCGTGCCCTTCCCTTTACGCCGCGTCCTTCCGCCGCGCCACCTTTTCCCCTTGTTTCCCCCTGTATCGCTTACCTCCCTTGCGTCACTTCCCGTCGGCCCCGGCCCCGGCCCCGACCCCGTCCCCGTCCCCGCACGCGAACAGCCCCGCACGCTCGGCCGCGTGCGCGCGCAGCCGGTGTACGGGGCCGAACAGCAGCTCGTCGCCGGCGGCCCGCTTGAGGAACAGGTGCGCGTCGTGCTCCCAGGTGAAGCCGATGCCGCCGTGCAGCTGCACCGCCTCGGACGCTGCCTGCCGCAGCGCTTCCAGAGCCCGCGCGAGCGCCGGTCCGCCCGCCCGCTCCCCCGGTGCCGACCCCGCCGCCCAGGCCGCGTAGTACGCCGCCGACCGCGCCGCCTGCACGGCCGCGTGGACGTCCGCGAGGCGGTGCTTCACCGCCTGGAACGAACCGATCGGGCGGCCGAACTGCTCGCGCTCCTTGGCGTGGCCGACGGTCCGCGCGAGCGCCTCACCGGCCGCGCCGACGGCCTCGGCGGCCAGCACGGCGGCGACCGAGTCCCCCGCCTCCGCGAGGGCCCGGAGCACGGCCTCGCCGTCGTCGTCACCCAGCAACCGCGCGGGCACGTGCCGCAGTTCGAGGCGGGCCTGCGGGCGCGTCTCGTCCAGCGTGGGCACGCGTACGCGGGTCAGGCCGACGGCGTCACCGCGTACCAGGAAGAGCAGGGTCCGGGGGCGGGCGTAGCCGCCGGTGTGCGCGGCGACGAGCAGCAGGTCCGCGCTGTGCCCGCCGAGGACCTGGTCGGCCTGCCCGTACAGCCGCCAGCTCCCGTCGGCCGCGGCGGCGGCCTGGACGCCCCCCGCGCGCCCGCCGCCCGCCCAGGGCCCGCCGTTGCCGCCGGTGAGGCCGAACGCGGTGGCCAACGCGGGGCCGGGGACGGCCAGGGCCGCGGTCAGGTCCCCGGCGGCGACGCGGGGCAGCCACGCGGCGCGCTGCTCCGGCGTGCCGAGGCGGAGCAGCAGGGGCGCGGCGAGCACGGCGGTCGCGAACAGCGGCGAGGGCACCAGGGCGCGCCCCAGCTCCTCGCTCGCCAGGGCCAGTTCCACGGGGCCGCACCCGACGCCGCCGTACCCCTCGGGCAGCGCGAGCCCGGCCAGGCCGAGCCGTCCGGTGAGGGTGTCCCACAGGCCAGGGTCGTACCCGGCGGGTGTCCGCACGGCGGACCTGACGTCGTCGGAGGTGCGGCGCTTGGTGACGGCCTCGCGCACGGCGCGGCGGATCTCGTCCTGCTCCACGGTGCAGGCGGCGTCCATCGGCGGGCTCCTCCCCGGGCGGAGTAACACGTACCTGACACACCGTCACCTAAGGCGGCGGGCCGCCATGCTAGGACCGCGCAGGACAGTTGCCCAGGCCCACAACAGGGCGCGCACACAGGCAATCTGATGTACCGTCAGACGATGCCGAGCCTCGTGCGCGCCGGAAGCAGGAAGGTGGCCGTCGTCGGTGTCGCCCTCGCCGACTGCGGCCGCGTCGAGGGCGTCACGCCCTACGCCCTGCACGCCCAGGCCGCGCGGCGGGCACTCGCCGACGCCGGGCTCGGCCGGGACGCCGTGGACGGGCTCGCCTCCGCGGGCCTCGGGACGCTGGCGCCCGTGGAGGTGGCGGAGTACCTGGGGCTGCGCCCGCGCTGGGTGGACTCCACCTCGGTGGGCGGCGCCGCCTGGGAGGTGATGGCGGCGCACGCGGCCGACGCCGTCGCGGCCGGGCGGGCGAACGCCGTGCTCCTCGTCTACGGCTCCACCGCCCGTGCCGACGTCAGGGCCGGGCGCCGCACGGGCGACCTGTCCTTCGGGGCGCGCGGCCCGCTCCAGTTCGAGGCCCCGTACGGGCATACGCTGATCGCCAAGTACGCGATGGCGGCCCGGCGCCACATGTACGCGTACGGCACCACGCTGGAGCAGCTCGCGGCCGTGGCCGTGCAGGCGCGGGCCAACGCGGCGGCGAACCCGGAGGCGCTGTTCCGCGACCCGATCACCGTGGACGACGTCCTCGGCGGCCCGGTGATCGCGGACCCGTTCACCCGGCTGCACTGCTGCCTGCGCTCCGACGGCGGCTGCGCGGTCCTGCTCGCGGCCGAGGAGCTGGTGCGCGACTGCGCGCAGCCGCCGGTGTGGGTGCTCGGCGCCGGTGAGCACGTCTCGCACTCCGCGATGTCCGCGTGGGAGGACTTCACCGTGTCCCCGGCGGCCGTCAGCGGGCGCCTCGCCTTCGAGCGCGCCGGGGTGCGGCCGGCCGAGGTCGACCTCGCACAGGTCTACGACGCCTTCACGTACATGACGCTGGTGACGCTGGAGGACCTCGGTTTCTGCGCGAAGGGCGAGGGCGGGGCGTTCGTGGAGCAGGGGCGGCTGCTGCGGGGCGGGGACCTGCCGACCAACACCGACGGCGGCGGCCTCTCCGCGCAGCACCCCGGGATGCGGGGCCTGTTCCTGATCGTGGAGGCGGTACGTCAGCTCCGCGGCCAGGCGGGAAGGGACCGCCAGGTCCACCGCCGCGACGGAACCCTGCCCCGCCTGGCGGTGGCGTCGGGCACGGGCGGCTGGTTCTGCTCATCGGGAACAGTGATCCTGGCCCGCGACTAGACCCCCACCGCTTCGCAGCCCGCCCGGCGAGATTTTCAGCCCGTCCGACGCATCCACAGCCCGCACGGCGAGATTCGCAGCCCGCCCGGCGAGATTCTCAGCCCGTCCGGCGCTTGAGGACGAGGCCGAAGGCCGATCAACCCGCACCGGCACCCGCACCCGCACCCGCGCCCGCACCGGAACACCCCAGCCCGTCCGGCGCCTGAGGACAAGCCGCGCAGCGGCGAAGAACCCCGCACAAGGCCCAGGGGCCAGGAACAATCACCACCATGACCACCCCCGACCCCTTCCCCGCCCTCCTCAGAGCCCAGAAGGTCTGGGACACCGAGCTCCCGTCCTTCGCCCCCGCCACCGCGCCGCAGGCACCCGTGGAGCTCTTCCACGCCTGGTTCGCCGACGCCGTGGCGGCCGGCCAGCCCGAGCCGCACACGATGACCCTGGCGACGACGGACGAGGCGGGCCTGCCCGACGCGCGCACCGTCATGCTTCACGGCGCCGACGCCGAGGGCTGGCACTTCGCCTCGCACGCGACCAGCCGCAAGGGCCGCCAGCTCGCCGCCCGGCCGTACGCGGCGCTGCACTTCTACTGGCCCGCCCGGGCCCGCCAGATCCGGCTGCGCGGCCCGGTCACCACCGCCCCGCACCCGGAGGCGCTGGCGGACCTGCACGCGCGGACCACCGGGGCCCTCGCCGCGGCCCTCGTCGGACGGCAGAGCGAAGTCCTGCGATCGTACGAGGAGTTGACGCGGGCCTCGGACGCCGCCTGGGAGCGGGCGGCGGCGCAACCGGACGCCGACGCGCCGAGCTGGACGCTGTACGTACTGGCCCCCGATGAGGTGGAGTTCTTCCAGGGGGACGCCCGGCGGCGGCACATCCGCCTCAGGTACCGGGCAACGGAACAACAGGGGGGATGGGCGAGGGAGTTGCTGTGGCCGTGACCGAAGAGGAAGGCGCGACGGGAGAGGGACCCGGACGATCCGAGCGGGCCGAGGAACCCGGACGTTTCGAGCGAGACGAGCGACACGGGCGAGACGAGCGAGTCGAGCGAGCCGGTCGAGACGGGCGATCCGGCCCGTCCGGGCGAGCCGGAGTCGAGCTGCGCCCGGCGCGCCCCGAGGACGCGGCGGCCGTCGCGCGGATCTGGCACGCCGGCTGGAGCGACGGCCACCTCGGGCACGTCCCGGGGGCCCTGCTCGCGGTCCGCACCCCGGAGTCGTTCGCGCTGCGCGCCCCGCGCCGCGTCGACGACACGGTGGTCGCGGTCGTGGCCGGGGAGATCGCGGGCTTCGTGATGGTCGTCGACGACGAGGTCGAACAGGTCTACGTGGCCGCCGACCACCGCGGCACGGGCGTCGCGCCCGCGCTGCTCGCCGAGGCCGAGCGCGTGGTCGCCGCCAAGGGGCACCGCCGGGCCTGGCTCGCGGTGGTCGACGGCAACGCCCGCGCCCGCCGCTTCTACGAGCGCAACGGCTGGCGCGACGAGGGCCTGTTCGAGTACCTGGCGGCCAGCGACAGCGGCCCGATCCGGGTGCCGTGCCACCGGTACGTCAAGCCGGTCACCGCCCCCGGGCCCCGTCTCCCCGGGCCCCCTCTCCCCGGCGTCATCGCCCCGGAGTGAAGGTGAACTGGGCGTAGTCGCGTACGGGCCGGTAGCCGATGCGCCGGTACAGGCCGTTGCTGGTGGGGTTGGCGAGGTCGGTGAAGAGCAGCACCTCGCGCGCGCCCGCGGCGAGCGCGGCCCGGCTGACCTCGGCGGTCACGGCGGCCGCGTGGCCCCGGGCCCGGTGCTCGGGCGGGGTGTAGACGGGGGCGACGCGCACCTGGCCCGCGAGGAGGCGGTGGGCGCCCGCCATGGACACGGGCGTGCCGTCGGGGGCCTCCCACAGGGTCACGCCGCCGTACGCGAGCCGGGCGTCGGCCCACTCCCCGGGGTCCGTCAGGCGCTCCTGGCCGAGGTCGGCCAGGAAGGCCTCGTGCCAGCGGACGAGCAGGTCCCGGTCCGCGGCGGTCGCGACCCGGGCGGTTCCGGGCGGGCCGGGCTCGGGCGGGGTCAGCTCGTCGAGGCGGTAGAGGCGCTGGCGGAGGTTCTCCGTCGCCGCGGCCCCGGTGCGCCGCCGCCAGGCGTCGGCGAAGGCCTCGGCGGTGGCCCGGTCGGACATCACGCCGGGCAGCTCGGGCGACCGGTCGGCCAGCTCCCCGGCCAGGGCGTCGAGGGCGTCCCGGGCGTCCGTGGCGCCGGGGTCCAGGGGGCTGACCGCCACCCGGTGCGGCGGCGTCCGCAGGAACGCCCCGCGCACCCGGCCGCCCCGCTCCAGCCAGCCGAGGAGCGGGTCCCCGTCCCCGTACACGTGCGGGCCCCGCGTCCGCAGGGTGTCGGCAACGGTGAGCAGCGCCGTGTTCAGGGCGGGCTCGGCGTGGAGGAAGAGCCGCGCGCGGTCCAGGAACTCGGCGGGGTCGGCGGTCAGGTGCCAGCGGGCGCCCGGGGTCGTGGTCATGCGGCATGCTCTCACCGCCCGAACCGCCCCCCCTACACGGCCTCCACCGCCCGGACCGCGATCACCGCCCGGCCCGACCACCACCCGCCACCCCCCTACCGCCCCGCACCCCCCGCACCACCACCGGAGCCGCGCGGCCGGAACACCGGTACCACCACGCCCTCCGCGGCCCGGCGGAACGCGACCGCCACCGGCATCCCCACCCGCAGCGCGGCGCCGTCGCAGTCCACCACCTCGGTCATCGTGCGCGGGCCCTCCGCCAGGTCCACGACCGCCGCGACGTACGGCACGCGCGCGCCGAACGGGGGCAGGTCGTTGCGGTGCACGACGGACCAGGTGTAGAGGGTCCCGTGCCCGCTCGCCCGCTCCCAGGTGACGTCCTCGCTCCAGCAGTACGGGCAGAACTCGCGCGGGTAGTGGTGCGCGCGCCCGCAGTCCGCGGCGCGGCAGCGGCGGATCAGCAGGTGCCCCGCCGCGGCGGCGTCCCAGTAGGGCCGGGTGAAGGCGTCGGTCTCGGGGAGGTCGAAGCGCGGCCCCGGGGCGGTCACCGGCGCACCGCCGCCGCGCCGACGGGCCCCGCGAGCTCCGCGCCCCGCGCGAACCGGCCCTTCTGCCGCGGGCGGCGCCGCCGCCCCGGCCGTCCCGGGCCGGGGCCGCCACGGGGAGCGGGGAGCCGTGCGGTGCCGCTGTGCCGGACGGTGTCCATGGGGCGACCTTCCCTGTTCGGCGGGCGGGCGTGACGGCGGTGGCGCAACGACACCTGACGTACCGTCAGTTGAGCGCACCACGCGCCGGGCGCGCAAGGGTCCGTCGTACGTGATCAATTCGCAACCGGTTTCGGACTTGACCGTCACCCATCAAGTGACGGCGTGGTTACCCTCCCGTCATGGCCGACTCGCATTCCCCGCTCACCAGCACCGACCGGCCCCACCCGGACCGGCGGGAACCGGCCCGTCCGGTGTACGTCATCGGCGCCGGCCCCGGCGGCCTCTCCGTCGCCGCCGCCCTGCGCGGCCGCGGCGTACGCGCCGTCGTCCTGGAGCGGTCCGACCACGTCGGCGCCTCCTGGCGCGGCCACTACGACCGCCTCCACCTGCACACCACCCGCCGCCTGTCCGCGCTGCCGGGCCTGGCGATGCCGCGCTCGTTCGGCCGCTGGGTGGCGCGCGACGACGTGGTCCGGTACCTGGAGAAGTACGCCGAGCACCACAACCTGGACGTGGTCACCGGCGTGGAGGTGACCCGCCTGGAGCGCGCCCCGGACGGCGCGGGCTGGCTGCTGCGCGCCACCGGGGGCCGTGAGCTCGCCGGCCGCGCGGTGGTGGTCGCCACCGGGTACAACCACACCCCGCACCTGCCGGACTGGCCGGGCGCCGACTCCTACCCCGGCGAGCTGATCCACGCCTCCTCCTACCGGGCGCCCGGCCCGTACGCGGGCAAGGACGTGCTCGTGGTCGGCGCCGGCAACACCGGGGCCGAGATCGCCGTCGACCTGGTCGAGGGCGGCGCCGCCCGCGTGCGGCTCGCCGTGCGCACCGCCCCGCACATCGTGCGCCGCTCCACCGCCGGGTGGCCCGCGCAGCGCTCCGCCGTCCTGTGCCGCAGGCTGCCGGTGCCGGTGGTCGACGGGCTCGGGCGCGTGGTGGCCCGCGTCAGCGTGCCCGACCTGTCCGCGCACGGGCTGCCGCGGCCCGACACCGGCCTGTACTCGCGCGTCCGCGAGGGCGCCATCCCGGTGCAGGACGTCGGCCTGATCGACGCGGTGCGCGCGGGCCGGGTCGAGCCCGTGGCCGCCGTCGAGGCCTTCGAGGACGGCAAGGTGGTACTGGCCGACGGCAACCGCGTCGGCCCCGACGCGGTGATCGCCGCCACCGGCTACCGCCGCGCCCTGGAACCCCTCCTCGGCCACCTCGGCGTCCTCGACGCCCGCGGCCGCCCCCGCGTCCACGGCGCCCGCACCGCGCCCGAGGCCCCGGGCCTGTACTTCACGGGCTTCACCACCCCGATCAGCGGGACGCTGCGGGAGCTGCGCCTGGACGCGGGCCGGATCGCCCGGGCGGTGGCCCGGTCCAAGGCGTAACCCGGGGCCCGCCGCCGTGGGCCGCGCCGCTCCCGCGGGCCGTGAGCCGCGCCATCCCCGGGGGCCGCGCCGCCCTCGCGGACCCCGCCGCGGTGGGCCGCGCCGC
>NZ_JASCXL010000189.1:0-10186 GCF_030010595.1 Streptomyces sp. CC224B
CAGGCGCGCGGTGGCCGGGGCGGTGGGCCCGGGTTAGGTGGGGTATGGGGTGACCGGGTACCCCCTGGTGTGTCTCCACCTGTTTGGGGTGGGGGCGGGGCCCGGGGGCCCGGCCGCACCTGGGGAATCCGGCCGAAAACAGGCGCGAACGCCGGCACGAGGACGGCCCGGCCGAGGGGAAACTCAGCAAAATCGCCCCGCGGGACCGCTTGTCCTGCTCAACTTTGTGGCAAGGAACTTCCGCACGACCGTCGCGTCGTCACCGTCGCGTGTCCGCACACCACTGGTTGAAGGAGGCCGTCGTGAGACGAGTGCGCCCTGGGGCGGCGTCCCGCGGGCCGGCTGAGCGCGCCCTGACGAGCGTCGCCGCGGGGGCGACGTACGCCGGGGACGCGCGCGAGGACGACCAGGAGCCGCGAGCGCGCGAGACGGACGAGGGCACCGGGGAGACCGCCGGCGAGCAGCCCCAGGTGCCGCGCCTGTGGCACGTCACCCTGAGCGTCTCCGGCGCCCGCACCCCCCTGCAGGAGATCCGGCGGGGCCTGGAACAGCTCGCCCACGACCACCCCTTCCTGCTGACCAGCAGATACGCCAACGACCACGCGGAGATCCGCTACTGGGAAGAGGCCCGCGACCTGCACGACGCCGCCGCGGTCGCGCTGCGCCTGTGGGGCGAGCACCGGCAGACGGCCCGGCTCCCGCCCTGGGAGATCGTCGGCCTGGAAGTGATCGACCGCGACACCTACCACCAGCGGATCGCGGAGGGCTACGGCCCGCTGCCCGCGACCCCGGTGGGCGTCCACCCGTTCTGACCGGGACACAAGCCGGGCCCGGCCCCGCCGCGCGGGGACGACCGGCCTCCGGCGAGCGGTCGGCCGCCGCACACCGGATACCGGACCTGGCCGGAACCGGCCACGTCTCGCGGAGCGGAACGCGCGCGGGCCGCCCTCCGGCACGGGGTTACGCTGCCCTCATGACCGCGCCGCTCTCCCCGTACGACAACCTGACCCCGGTCGCGCAGGCGGCCTACCGCGCCCGCGCCGCCGCGCAGCAGCTCGCGCCGCTGCCACGGGCCGCGAAGGACGACGCGCTGCTCGCCGTCGCCGACGCCCTGGAGGTGCGCACGGCGGAGATCGTCGAGGCCAACGCCGAGGACGTCGAGCGCGCCCGCGCGGCCGGCACGAGCGAGGCGATCGTCGACCGGCTCACCCTCACCCCCGAGCGCGTGCGGGCCATCGCCTCCGACGTACGGGACGTCGCCGCCCTGCCCGACCCCGTCGGCGAGGTCGTCCGCGGCTCCACCCTCCCCAACGGCATCGACCTGCGCCAGGTCCGCGTCCCGCTCGGCGTCGTCGGCATCATCTACGAGGCCCGGCCGAACGTCACCGTGGACGCCGCCGCCCTCTGCCTGAAGTCCGGCAACGCGGTCCTGCTCCGCGGCTCGTCCTCGGCGTACGCCTCCAACACGGCGCTCGTCCGGGTGGTGCGCGACGCCGTCGGCGGCGCCGGGCTGCCCGCCGACGCCGTGCAGCTCGTGCCCGGCGAGAGCCGCGACTCCGTCCGCGAGCTGATGCGCGCCCGCGGCCTCGTCGACGTCCTGATCCCGCGCGGCGGCGCCTCGCTGATCAGGACCGTCGTCGAGGAGTCCACCGTGCCGGTGATCGAGACCGGCACCGGCAACTGCCACGTCTACGTGGACGCGCGCGCCGACCTGGACACGGCCGTCGAGATCCTCGTCAACTCCAAGGCCCAGCGCGTCAGCGTCTGCAACGCCGCCGAGACCCTCCTGGTCCACCAGGACATCGCCGACGCCTTCCTGCCGCGCGCCCTGGACGCGCTCGCCGAGGCGGGCGTCACCGTGCACGCCGACGAGCGCGTGCAGGCGTACGCCCCCGGCTCGAAGGCCACCGTCGTGCCCGCCACCGCCGAGGACTGGGAGACCGAGTACCTCTCCCACGACATCGCGGCGGCCGTCGTCGACACCCTGGAGCAGGCCGTGGAGCACATCCGGCTGTGGACCTCCGGGCACACCGAGGCCATCGTCACCACCTCGCAGCAGGCCGCCCGCCGGTTCACCCAGCTGGTGGACTCCACGACGGTCGCCGTGAACGCCTCGACGCGGTTCACCGACGGCGGCCAGTTCGGCTTCGGCGCCGAGATCGGCATCTCGACCCAGAAGCTGCACGCGCGCGGACCGATGGGACTGCCGGAACTGACCTCGACGAAGTACATCGTCACGGGCGACGGACACGTGCGCTGACGCAGACGGGCACGTGCGCTGACGCGGACGGACACGTGCGCTGACGCGCCCCGCGCCCAGGGGGTCACACCCCCTGAATTCCCTGTGCGTCTGCCCAAATCCACCCTCCAGGTCTACGCTGGAGGCGTGCCGGAGGACGTGGGGGGCACGCCGTTCGCCGACGGCGGGGAGCCCGACGACGACCGCGACCACGGGGGTGCGGACGACGCGTTCGCCTCCGTGGTCTTCGACGAGGACTTCGTACGCGCCGCGGAGATCCACGAGCCCACCGCCGTGGAGCGCCTCCTCGCCGCCGCCCAGGAGCGCGCCGAGGCCGAGGCCCGCCGCGCCCGCGCCCGCCGCCCCGGCCCGGACGCCGGGGACACCCCCGACGACGACTTCGACGCCTACGACGGATACGGCCCGGACGGCGCCCTGTTCGCCCGCGACGGCGCGTTCGACGACCTCGACGACGCCGAGCTGCTCGAGGACGGCCGCGGGCGCTACGGCCGGCGCGGGAAGATCCGCTGGCACCGCCCCGTGGCCTGGATGCTCGCCCTCCTGATGGGGGTCGGCATGGTCGCCTTCGCCTTCGCCGCGGTGTACCGGGGCGCGTCGAACGGCCGCTCGGACCGCATCCCCCCGCCCGCCACCACCGAGGTCGAGCAGACCACCGGCGCGGGCGGCCCGGGCGCGGGCGAGGCGGGCGGGCCCTCCGCGTCGGCGGAGTTCGGCCGCCCGGCCGTGTCCGCGGAGCCCCGCACCCCCTGACGGGCCCCCGGAAACCGGCCCGTGAGCACGGCGAACGCGCTGACGCGGCCCGTGAATCGGCGTCAGAACTTGTCGTGTACGAGGGCGTTTACCGCGCGGCCCGGAGACCTACCCTGAAGGTATGGGCGGGCCAGGAGAACCACCTGCGGGGACACCCGAGGGCGCTCCCGGGGGTGAGGACGAGTACCGATCCGTCGTCTTCGACGAGTCGTTCGTCCGCGCTGCGCGATTACAGGAGCTCTCCGCGCGGGAGCGCATGGGGGACCACGCCCGCGCCGTGCGCCGCAGGCCGAGTCCGCACCGCCGGCTCTCCCGGCAGGTCGTGATCCTCGTCGTCCTCATCACCGTCGCCTTCGGCACCGCCCTGTACATGGGCGTGCGCCAGCCCTACGACAGCCCCGCCGCCCACCGGCCCGAGCCGCTGCGCATGACCGTCATCCCGCTCGCCCCGCAGGGCCGCGTGCCCGGCGCCGAGAAGGCCGCCGACCTGTTCGCGAAGAGCCCCGCCGCGCAGTTCGGCACCGGCGCGGGCGGCATCGCCCTGCCCGCCGTCCGGCGCACCGAGCACTTCACCGAGGACCAGGTCGTCGCCGCCCTCACCACCGCCAAGGACTACCTCGTGGAGTCCTCGCTCGACCCGGACGTGCTCCGCGGCCGCTCCGTGCGCTCCGCCCGCGTGCTCCTCGACCCCGCCCAACTCGACCAGTTCGACCGCAGCTTCGCGCACCCGGCCGCCGACGGACGGCACGCGCCCACCGGCTGGCTGGTGCGGTTCGACCCGGCGAGGACGGCGCTCGCCGACCCGGGCGTGCGCGTGCACGGCTCCCTGCGGGTCAGCGAGGCCGACAGGGACACCCTCGAAGTGGCCTCCGACCACACCTTCGTCTACGCGCTGCGGCCCGCGGGCGCCGCCGCCCGCGCCCGCGCCTCGCTGTTCACGGTCCGCCGCGAACTGCACTTCCGCTTCGACCGCGACGACCTGCGCATGCACCAGGCCGAGCTGCTCGTCTCGTACGTCCAGGCCGGGCCGCTGGCCTGCGCCGGCGACACCACGCACCACCTGCG
This sequence comes from Streptomyces sp. CC224B, assembly GCF_030010595.1. NCBI lineage: Bacteria > Bacillati > Actinomycetota > Actinomycetes > Kitasatosporales > Streptomycetaceae > Streptomyces > Streptomyces sp. CC224B. The sequence continues at coordinate 4,076 of NZ_JASCXL010000189.1, forward strand.
GCCGCTGCTCGCGGGCGAGAGGGCCGGGGCGGCCGGCCCCGCGGGCACCGACCCGTTCGCGACGGGCCAGGCGACGGCGCTGTGCGGCACGCTGGCCGGGGCGGCCCAGCCGAAGGTGTAGCCCGCCGGGGCGGGCGGTCCTCCGGACGGGCCGGGCCGGGCCGCGGCGGGCCGGTCCGCCGGGCCCGGTGTGCCGAAGCGCGTCGGGCCCGCTACTCGCCGCGGTCCGCCGGGCCGCCGCCCTGCCCCGTGAACCGGCCGCGCAGCTTGCCGCCCAGGTCGCCCGCGCCCCCGGCGATGTCGGCGACGAGCTTCATCAGCGGGTCCTTGCTGGCGCGCACGTCCTCCGCGTACGCCGACGCCGACTGCCGGAAGGAGTCGGTGACCGAGGTGTCCTTGTCCTCGTCACGGCGCGGGTAGTGGCCGTCCATGAGCCGCTGGTAATCGCGGCTCTCGGCCCACTTCTTCAGCTCGGCGGCGCGCACAGTGGTGAAGGGGTGCGAGCGCGGCAGCACGTTCAGGATCTTCAGCACGGAGTCGCGCAGATCGCCCCCGGCCTCGTACTCCTCGGCCTGCTCCAGGAACGCGTCCACGTTCATCTCGTGCAGGTGGTTGCCGCCCGCGATCTTCATCAGGCCGCGCATGGACGCCTGGAGGTCCTGGCCCACGAGCAGGCCCGCGCGGTCCGCCGACAGCTCCGACTTGCGGAACCACTCGCGCAGCGCGGTCACGATCGCCATGATCGCCACGTTGCCGAGCGGGATCCACGCCACCTTCAGCGCGAGGCTCGTCAGGAACAGCAGGATCGTGCGGTACACGGAGTGGCCGGACAGGGCGTGGCCCACCTCGTGCCCGACGACCGCACGCATCTCCTCCTCGTCGAGCAGCTCGACCAGGCCGGTGGTGACGACGATGATCGGCTCGTCGAGCCCGATGCACATCGCGTTCGGCTTCGGGTCCTGCGTGACGTACATCGGCGGGACCTTCTCCAGGTCCAGGATGTAGCAGGCGTCCCGCAGCATGTCGTTGAGGTGCGCGAACTGGGCGTCGGACACGCGCACGGAGTCCGAAAGGAACAGCAGCCTCAGGCTGCGCTCGGGGAGCAGCCCGCTGAGCGCCTTGAAGACCGTGTCGAACCCGGTCAGCTTGCGCAGGGCCACCAGGGCCGAGCGGTCCGCGGGGTGCTCGTAGGCCCGCGAAGAGATGCCCGGGAAGCGTCTGCGCTGCCGGCCCGGCACGTTCTCGTGGCCGCTGCCCGTGTCGCCGTGGTTGCCGTTGGTCATGCCGCATCCCCCATGTCGTGTCCTTCCTGCCCCCGAGACGGTCCCCAGCCTAGGCGGAGATACCGTGACAGGGCAGCGCACAGAAGGAGTCACCCGCCATGGAGCACATCTCTCCCGCAGACGCCCTCACCCTGGCCGCCCACGCGGCCGACAAGCAGGGCCCGGGCAACCTGCTCCGCATCGTCCTGATCGTGATGGTCGTCGGCTGCGTCCTGGTGGGCTGGCTGCTCCTCCGCGGTTACCGGAAGTGACCTGACGGTTCCGGGGAAGGGCCGCGCCCGGGGCCCGTCCGGCAGGGCGACGTGAGCAGAGGCCCGTCCGGCAGGGCGACGTGAGCCCCGACACGCCCCCCGCTTACGATGGCTCCAGTCTTTATCCCGATCCCACACCGGATAGGTCCTGCTGACGATGAGCCTCCACAGCACCGCCGCCCAGCTTGTCACCCTCGCGAACGAGGGCGGGGAGCACGGTGGCAACCACGAAAGCCTCAGCCCCTACGTCACCGGCGGCGGCGCCCTCGTCGTCCTGCTCCTGCTGCTGTGGATCACCACGCGCTTCAACCGCGACCGCTGAGCTGCGCCTGAGCGCCGGCCGGTGGCCGAGCGCCGCCGCCCCCAGCCGCCCGGCCGCGAGCCGCGGCGGTCGCCGTACCGACCCGTACGGCCGCCGTACTGACCCGTACGGCTGACAGCGGAGCCGCCCGTCCGGGCCGGTAGTGTCTGCACGCATGGGAGAGCAGGACATGCCTACCGGCCCGGGGAGCGGACCGGGCACCGGCCCGGCGAGCGCCGCCAAGCGCCGTCTGGGCGTCATGGGTGGAACGTTCGATCCGATCCACCACGGACACCTGGTGGCGGCCAGTGAGGTCGCCGCCCAGTTCCACCTGGACGAGGTCGTCTTCGTACCGACCGGGCAGCCGTGGCAGAAGAGCCACAAGAAGGTCTCGCCCGCCGAGGACCGCTATCTGATGACGGTCATCGCGACCGCCGAGAACCCGCAGTTCTCCGTGAGCCGCATCGACATCGACCGCGGCGGCCCCACGTACACCACGGACACCCTGCGTGACCTGCGCCGCCTCAACCCCGACACGGACCTGTTCTTCATCACCGGCGCCGACGCGCTCGGCCAGATCCTCACCTGGCGCGACGCCGAGGAACTGTTCGCGCTGGCCCACTTCATCGGCGTCACCCGTCCCGGCCACACCCTGGCCGACCCCGGCCTGCCCGCGGGCGGCGTCTCCCTGGTGGAGGTGCCCGCCCTCGCCATCTCCTCCACGGACTGCCGGGCCCGCGTCGCCAAGGGCGAGCCCGTCTGGTACCTGGTGCCCGACGGCGTGGTGCGTTACATCGACAAGCGCGAGCTGTACCGCGGCGAATGAGCCGAGAGGGGCACCGGTGAACGACCGACAGTACGACCCTTACGGGGGCGAGTACGAGGGTGACGCGGCGGCTCAGTACGAGGTCGTCGGGTACGACGAGTACGGGCGGCCGGTCTACCAGCTCGTGCCCCGCCAGGCGGCCCCCTCGCACGACGCGTACGCCGCCCAGCCGCAGCAGGCGTACGGGTACGACCCCTACGCCCAGGGCGCCGACCCCGCGGCGGCCGCGTACGGCACCGGTGCGCCCGCCCCCCAGCAGTCGTACGACACGTACGCCACCGGGCCCTCCTACGACACCGCGTACGACGCCACGTACGACACCGCGTACGGCAGCGGCACGTACGGAACGGCGGATCCCACCGGCTGGATCCCGCACCAGCAGCAGCCGCAGGAGCAGGCGCCCCAGGGGCACTTGGCGCAGCAGGGTCACCAGGCGCAGCAGAGTCACCAGGCGCAGGAGGCGCAGGAGGCTCAGCGGAGTCAGCGGGCCCGGGAGTCGCAGCAGGCCCAGCAGCACCAGGCCTATGCCGGGGCGGTGCCGGACGCGGGCGAGGGGCACGCCGGCGGCGGGGACCACGGCGACGCCGGATCGCCCGCGGCCGACGAGCCCCGCGAGTACCGCACCGAGCAGTTCTCCTTCATCGAGGAGCCCGACGAGGACTCCGAAGACGTCATCGACTGGCTGAAGTTCACCGAGAGCCGCACCGAGCGGCGCGAGGAGGCCAAGCGGCGCGGACGCTCGCGGGTCGTCGTCCTGGCCGTCGTGCTCGCGCTCGCCCTCATCGGCGGCGTCGGCTACCTGTGGGCCGCGGGCAAGCTGCCCGGCCAGTCGGACGGCTCGTCCGGCGGACCGGCCGCCGCCGGGCCGCAGAAGCGGGACGTCGTCGTCGTGCACCTGCACAACACCAAGGGCGGCGGCACCTCCACCGCACTCCTGGTGAACAACACCACCGCCCGGCGCGGCGCCACCGTGCTGCTGCCCAACTCCCTCGCCCTGACCAGCGACGACGGTACGACGACCACGCTCGGCAAGTCCGTCGACGACGACGGTTCGACCGGCACGCGCGAGGAACTCGACACGCTGCTCGGCACGAAGGTCGAGGGCACCTGGCGGCTCGACACCCCCTATCTCAACAACCTCGTCGAACTCGTCGGCAACATCGACATCGACACCAACGCCGACGTGCCGGACCCCAAGTCCAAGCGCAAGGGCGGGACCCCGCTGGTCCACAAGGGCGAGCAGCAGACCCTGAGCGGCCCGATGGCCGTCGCGTACGCCACCTACCGGGCGCCCGGCGAGGACGAGACCGCGCAGCTCGAACGGTTCGGGCAGGTCATGCAGGGGGTGCTGCGCAAGCTGTCGACGGACCCGCAGGCCGCCACGGTCACCGTGCAGTCGCTCGCGCAGATCCTCGACCCGTCCCTGCAGGAGAAGGACCTCGGCGCCTTCCTCGCCAAGCTCTCCGACCGCGCCAAGGGCGGTGACTACGCCACCACGGTCCTGCCGGTGCGGCAGGACGGCACGCTGACCGAGAAGGCCTCCGCCGACGTGGTCAAGGACGTGCTCGGCGGCGTCGTGAAGAGCCCGGAGCAGGGCGCGGCCGTCCGCGTCGGTGTGAAGAACGCCACCGGCGGCAAGGCCGCCACCCAGAGCGCCCGCATCGCCCTCGTCAACGGCGGCTACACCTTCGTGGACGGCGGCACCGGCTCCACGCCCGCCCCGGCCTCGCAGGTCACGTACGCCGACGCGGCGAAGAAGCAGGAGGCCGCGGAGGTCGCCAAGACCCTGGGCCTGCCCGCGACCGCCGTCCGCAAGGGCGAGGCGCCGACGAACGCGGACGTGTCGGTGGTGCTGGGCCGGGACTACGACGCGGACTGAGCCCGCCGCGGGTGCGCCGCGGCCGCGCCGCCCTGACCTGTACGGGGGCGCGGCCGGGGGCGTTTCCGCGCGGGAGCGTGGCCGGGGCGTCGCCTGTGCGGGGCCGTGGCCGGGGCCGGGCGGAGCCCTGGCTTCCGAGGTGCCCGGCGGGCCCCTGTGATCGATGGCCCCCGTGATCGAAAAATCGTCTGGGGAGCCGTCGGCAGTCCGTGAGACCCTTGAGGGGTATTGCCCGTCTGAAGGAAAGCTCACTAGTGACCGCCACGGACCGCTCCACCGAGCTCATCACCGTCGCCGCCCAGGCGGCCGCCGACAAGCTCGCGCACGACATCATCGCGTACGACGTCAGCGACGTGCTGTCGATCACGGACGCCTTCCTGCTCGCCTCCGCGCCCAACGACCGCCAGGTCAAGTCGATCGTCGACGAGATCGAGGAGCGGCTGAGCAAGGAGCTCGGCGCCAAGCCGGTGCGCCGCGAGGGCGACCGCGAGGCCCGCTGGGTCCTGCTCGACTACGTCGACATCGTCGTGCACGTCCAGCACAGCGAGGAGCGCGTGTTCTACGCCCTCGAGCGCCTGTGGAAGGACTGCCCCGAGATCGACCTGCCCGCCGACGCCAAGGCCACCCGCGGCAAGGCCGCGGAACACGCCAAGCTCCAGCAAGCCGCGGAGGAGGCCGAGGAGATGCGTCACCTCGGCGGTGAGGTGCGGTGACGGGCCGAGGGTTGCGGCTCATCCTGTGGCGGCACGGCCAGACGGCCTGGAACCTGGAGCGCCGCTTCCAGGGCTCCACGGACATCGAGCTCACCGACGCGGGCGTGGCCCAGGCCCGGCGGGCCGCCCGTCTGCTCGCCTCCCTGAAGCCCGACGCGATCATCGCCTCCGACCTGAAGCGCGCCGCCGCGACGGCCGCCGAGCTCGCCGCCGTCACCGGCCTGGAGGTCACGCACGACGAGGCGCTGCGCGAGACGTACGCGGGGCGGTGGCAGGGCCTCACCCACGAGGAGATCATCGAGCGCTACGGCGAGCAGTACGCCGCGTGGAAGCGGGGCGAGCCGGTGCGGCGCGGCGGCGGTGAGCTGGAGACCGAGGTCGCCGACCGGGCCGCCCCCGTCGTCCTGCGCCACGCCGAGAAGCTGCCGGACAACGGCACGCTCGTCGTCGCCAGCCACGGCGGCACGATCCGCACCACCATCGGCCGCCTCCTCGGCCTGGACTCCCACCACTGGGAGAGCCTGGGCGGGCTCTCCAACTGCTGCTGGTCCGTCCTCGGCCAGGGCGCCCGCGGCTGGCGCCTCCTTGAGCACAACGCGGGCACGCTCCCGGAGCCGGTCCTCGGCGACGACGACTAGGCCGTGCCCGACGGGTCGGCCACGGCCCCGCGGGGCCCGGAAGCGGACTCCCTCGGGGCCCGGGACCCGGATTTCGCGTTTGGGCAGGTGGCAGGCTAAAGTTCTTCTTGTTCGCCCCGCCGAGCGGGAAGAACGGAAGAACACAAGGGGCTATAGCTCAGTTGGTAGAGCGCTTGCATGGCATGCAAGAGGTCAGGAGTTCAATTCTCCTTAGCTCCAC